>WHTS01000054.1 GCA_009377585.1 Betaproteobacteria bacterium | reverse complement strand
AGCCTACTGGGCGCTCATGAAGATCGCGCGCCAGCACGGGGGGGCGTTCCTCTGCGACGGCGTCGGCCTCGGCAAGACGTTCGTCGGGCTGATGCTCATCGAGCGGTTGGTGCTGCATGAGGGCAAGCGCGTAGTGCTCTTCGCACCGAAGGCCGCCAAGGAGGGCGTCTGGGAGCCGCACCTAAACGAGTGGCTTGCGCACATCGGCGGCGTCGGCGGCAGCGCCGACTTCAGCAACCTTGCCGTGTTTAGCCATACGGACTTGAACCGCAAGGGCGACTTTCCGGAGCGCTTCAAGCGCATCGCCGAGTTGGCAGACGTCGTGATCATCGACGAAGCGCATCATTTCCGTAATCCCGGCCGGCGCGGCGATGCGGAAGCCAAGGAGCCATCACGGTACTACCGGCTAGCCGCGAGCTCGGGCACGAACGCGAGCAGGTAACTGCAATCTACTTAGGCCGCTAGGGGCGACATCGGTCCCGATCGAGCAGCCTATGTCCGAGAACACGAAACCGCCCGGCCTGCTCTTTCGCTGGCGCTGGCTGATCGCTTCCGAGCACGGACCGAGCTCGCCCACCACCCGGCATGTGCTCCTCACTCTTGCGCTGCACATGGCCGCCGATGGCAGTCGAGCCTTTCCCTCCGAGCAACGTCTGGCGCAAGAGACGGGGCTCTCCGAACGCGCCGTGAGTACGCATCTGCGCCTGGCGAGCGAACAGGGTTGGATCGTCCGCAGGCGCAGACGCCAGGTCGGCAAGGATTGGGCGCAGTACGATTGGGCGCAGTACGTCTACCAGGCCGCGGTGCCGGCGGGGCTGCCTGCACCTGAACCAAATTCGGGACCAATGCCGAATGCTGTGGAAGGAGATTCGCGTGCACCCGCACCTGGTGGCGACTTGGTCCCGAATCACGTTCCGCTTAACGCTACAAGGAACGCTACAGACAACACCACGGTGGGATTTGAGACATCCGACACCACAAGAGCGAAGCGGCATGCGGACTGCGCCACATTCCTCGCCGAGATTCGCCGCCAGATCTCAGAGCGCGAAGGCGTAGCGCCTGTAATCAATGAAAGGCGCCGGGCGCGATGAACCGCGCTTCGACATGGCGCCGTTTCAATTCGCCATTCATGCGAGCCCTCTCCCGACGAAGGAGAGCAACGCTGAGCCACCGCCCCCGGGTTCCATTGATTCGGCTCTATCCGGAACCGAAAGCGCCGCGTTCGCTGGCTGACACCGGAGCAGGCGGCGACATTGCTGGGGGAATTGCCGGAGCACTTGGCAGACCTCGTCAAATTCTCCATCGCCACGGGCCTGCGGCGCCGAAACGTTGTAGATCTGGAATGGTCGCAAGTGGATCTCGCGCGCAAGGTGGCGTGGATCTACGCAGACCAGGCGAAAGGCGGACGCGATATACACGTATCGCTCAATGCCACGGCCATCGAGGTATTGACGAAGCAGATCGGAAAGCACCAGGTGCGCGTATTCAGCTTCCGGGCCGGCCGATCAACCAGGTGAATACCAAAGCATGGAAGCAGGCGTTGAAGCGGGCCGGCATCGCGAAATTCCGCTGGCACGACTTGCGGCACACATGGGCCAGCTGGTTGACCCAGAATGGCGTACCGCTAAACGTGATTCAGGAGATGGGCGCGTGGCAGTCTGCGGATATGGTGAGGCGGTACGCTCACCTGGCTCCGGAGCAGTTCGGACAACACGCGAGAGTGGTCGACAAACTGCTCAATGGCACGTTTACGTCACAAGCTTCGCAGCAATCGAAGGATGAAAACGCTGCAAGCTGTTGAATTCTGGTGCTGTTGGTGTGACTCGAACACACGACCTACTGATTACGAATCAGTTGCTCTACCAACTGAGCTACAACAGCACGGGAGCGGGATTATAGGCGCGCCGCCGGGGGGCCGGCAAACGATCAGCCGGCCCTGGAGCGAACCCGAACGATGATGTCCACGCCTTCCGTGACGGTCCCCGAGGGCAGCGGCGGCAGCCCCGTCACTTCCACACTGCGGGCGTCGATGTCGGTCAGCTCGCCCGTATCCACGTCGTAGAAGTGGTAGTGCGGAGCCGTATTCGGGTCGTAAAAGACCTTGTTCGGATTCGCGATCACCTCGCGGATCAGGCCGCGATCGCGAAAGAGGTTGAGCGTGTTGTAGACGGTCGCCTTCGAGGTGGCGGGACGGCGCTCGTTGACGGCGGCGAGCACCTGGTCCGCGGACAGGTGGCCCGGGCTCGCAAACAGCGCACGCGCAATCTGCAGCCGCTGTCGGGTCGGATTGATGCCGTAGCTGCACAACAGCGCGGCCACGTCTTCCGAAGATTCGAGGCAGTTTCGCATATCGCTGAAGTATAAGGGGAACGGTACCGACCCGTCTAATTCGAGCCTATCCCGCCGACTTGCGGCGAGCGCAGGCACGTGTCTCGAGCCGCGTCCGGCGAATCGCCAATGTCTGCACCCATTCCGAAGCGGGCGCGCCTTTCGTTCCAGGCATCCGACCGCTTATCGGGCATGTATGGATCGGCCGCAAACCTGCGCCGTAACATCCGCTGCGTCCGACAAGGGGATTGGTATGCGTAGGGAGCACGGATTCACACTAATCGAATTGATGATCGTGGTGGCCATAGTGGCGATCCTGGCGGTCGTGGGATATCCGTCCTATCGCGATCACATCGCGCGCGGGCAGCGCTCGCAGGGGCAGCAGATGCTCTCGGACATCGCCCAACGCCAAGAACAATTCCTGCTCGACGCCCGTCGCTATGCGACCACGATGGCGGAGCTGCGCGTGAGCGCACCGGAAGGCATCAAATACGACGCGCCGAACCCCTGGACCTTTGACAACACGGCGACGCCGCCCAGCTACGTCATTTGCATGAGCCCGAGCGCAGGATCGAACCTCGCAGCCCGTGGCGATGGCAGGCTCTGTATCAACAACTTGGGGCAACGATGGCGCGAGGCGGTGGCTGGAGATGCCGCGTTCGATTCGAGCACGGATTGTGCTTGGGACAACGCGTCGTGCGCGCACTTGCCGCGGTGAGCGACGCCCGCTGCGCATGAAACCAGAACAATGGGCGAGCTGACGATCATGTCGGGATGCACGACGAGCCGCGGCTTCACCCTGATCGAGCTGATGATCACGCTCGCCATCCTGGCGATCGTGATCACCGTCGGCGTTCCTTCGCTCAGCGACTTCGTCGCGTCGCAACGGGTGCGGACGACAGCCTCCGACATCATCGCGGATATGGCGTTCGCGCGCGCCGAAGCGATCAAGGAGAGCCGGATCGCGATCATGGCGCCGATCAATGCGGCAAACTGGAAGGACGGCTGGCGCATCTGCGTCGATCTCGACGGCGGCGGTGATTGCGATGTTCCCGGTGAAGTCCGCAAGACGGCCACTCCCATCTCGGGCCGTACCAAGGTATGCGCAACTCCGGACGAGCCGATCGTATTTCGTCCCGACGGACGCAACACCCGCGCCGCAGGCCCGAGCGCTACGGATGGCATACGGGTGAGCGATGACCTCGGAGACGCCGTGGCCACGAACGACCGCGCTCGACTTGTTTACGTCGGGGTATCGGGACGCCCGAGCGTGGAGGTTCAAGACGGAGGAACGGTATGTCCGTAAGCGCCGCGAAAGCGAACCGCGAATCAGCCGGCTTCACCATGATCGAGGTTCTGGTGACGCTCGTCATTCTGATGATCGGGCTGCTCGGCATCGCGGGATTGATGGCGCAAGGCCAGCGCGCGTCGTTCGAAGCCTACCAGCGCCAGCAGGCCTTGGCGCTCGCGAACGACATGGCCGAGCGGGTGAAGGCGAACCGTCCCGGCGTGGACAATACCGCGGTCGCCACGACCTATGCCGCCGCCGTGCCGGTGGGGACGCCCGCCGGTACGAGCACGCGGTTCACCGCCCTGACCGCCGACGACATCGTCAACTGCGCTACCAGCAACTGCACCACCTCGGACATGGTCGAGTACGACGCCGCCATATGGGATGGGCTACTGGCCGGCGCAGCTGCGGAAACCGAACGCAGCACGGGAGCCGCGATCGGCCCGTTGCTCAATCCAAGAGGATGCATCCAGACGCCGAGCGAGACCGCCTGCGTCTGCGGCGGTGCTCCGGCGAGCCGGCAAGTCACCTACCGCATCAGCGTCGCCTGGCAAGGCAGCTATTCCACGTTCGAGCCCGCCGCCGCGGATACGTGCGGAAGCGGGCTGTACAACGATCCGCGAACCGGCACGGTAGACGATGCCTTTCGCCGGCTGGTGAGCGTCGACGTCTATACGGTTATCCCATGCGCATGCCCATGACACCCATGAATCGCTTCGCATCCCGGATGCGGCAGGCCGGCTTGACCTTGATCGAGCTGATGGTGGCGCTCGCGATCGGGCTGTTCCTGACGCTCGGGCTGGTACTGATGATGAGCGACTCGTCGCGCACCTTCAAAATCCAGGACGACTACGCGCGCATGCAGGAAAGCGCGGTGGCGAGCCTGCGCTACCTGGCCGACAGCCTGCGGCATACCGGCTTCTATGGCCTGGCGGCGTCCACGCTAACGCTCGAACCGTACGGCACTATCGGCGGCATCAGCAACGAATGCGGCACCGGCAACACGCTGACCACCGGCGTGCCGCTCTTCGGCTATCCGGACAGTACGACGGCCGCTGCGGCCGCGGCCGCGGTGCCTTGCATCAAGGCGGTGAATTTTCGCGGCCCCGGTCCGATCCTGATTGCCAGGCTCGGCACCGGTCTGCCCGTTGCCGACCCGAACAGCGACGGCAACTTCGCCGATGGCATCGCGGCCCAGCCCAACTTCACCAACACGCTCTACCTGCAGTCCGATGCGAATTACGGCTACGTATTCCGCGGCGGGGAATTCGCCAACTTGGTGACGGCGGAACTGGTCAAGAAGTTCGTGACCGGCAACCAGTTTCCCGTCTTTCCTTACCAGATGCACGTGTACTACGTCCGCCCGTGCAGTCGGCTCGGTGCGAACGGGCAGTGCGACGCAAGCGACGACTCCGGCCGGCCGATACCGACGCTGGTGCGCCAGGAGCTCGACGGCACGACGATGGTCGAGCGGCCGCTGGCCGAAGGGGTGGAGCGCATCAACTTCACCTACGGGCTCGATACGCTGCCCGCGCCGGACGGCGACGGCATCGCCGATCGCTTCGTGGCCGATCCGCTATCCATTTCCGCCGACGGCTGGACGCGCGTAGTGGCCGTTCGCGTTTCGATGCTGGTGCGCTCGCCGACCATCATCGCCGGACAGAACGACAGCGGCAAGGACTACGACCTCGATGGCGACGGCGCCGCCGACTTCAATTGCAATGACGCGGCTGTGCTCGCCGTCGACCCGCTGGCTTGCAGCTACAAGCGCGCCCTCTTCAGTCAGCTCATCCAGGTCCGCAACGTGGCGTTTCGCAGGGGAGCCTAGCTCATGACAACCCGTTCTTCAGTGCATGCAAGCGCAGCGTCACGTCGAGGAAAGCCGTCTCCGTCTGCACGGCGCGAGCGCGGCGCCGTTCTCATCGTCGGCCTGGTGATGCTTGCCGTCATGACGCTCCTGGTCGTATCGATGATAAAGACCTCCGTGGTCGAGCTGAAGATCGGCGGCGCGAACCAGATCGCGCAGCAGCACCAGACCAATGCGGAGGTGATGATCAACACCTTCATCAATGCCAACAACGGCCGGTTCGCGTCCAACTATCTGGCGTTGCCGGGAGGATCGGGGGGGCCGGCGGCTCTACCCGGGAACCCATCCAGCTCGTACAACGCATCCTCCACCATCTACTCGGTCGCCCCGACCACTCCCGATCCGGCCAGATCGTATCTCCTGGCCGATCTCAGCGTGCGCCAGATCCAGTGCTCGGGACAGCGTCAGACCGGCATCGCCATCGGCGCCATCCAGTTCGTATTCTTCGACGTGCGTTCCACCGCCACCGGCACGCTGGGCGGTTCGGCTACCGTGCACCAGGGCATCCGCTCGGTGGTTCCTGCGGGTTCTTGTTAGGCCGGCTCAGCCGCAACGCACCGAATCCTCGCGAGGTCAGACATGCGCAAGAAACGCTTCGTAACCAAGGCCACCGCGTGGGCGCTCATTGCCGCGCTGGCGAATCCCGCGCTGGCGCCGTGGGCGTACGCGCGCGACACCGACATCTTCCTCGGCGTCACCTCAGCCGTCGCCACCGCCGAGCCCAACATCCTGATCGTCATGGACACCTCGGATACGATGAACATTCCCGAGCCATGGCGCGAATACAACCTGCGCGATTCGAGCGGCAACCCGCGCTACGACTCGCACATCGAGTATCTGTGGAACGACCCGGCCTACATCAACACGATCAGCACCCAGGCGCCGGCGGACAACCTGTTCAGCAACGCCGGTTCTTCCCCGGACAACTATTTCTACAACTACAGCGGCACCTGTCCCAACGTCGCGAACCCCGACTGCCCGAAGGATTCCGGCTTCTTCGCCGGCGCGACCGATGCCGACCGCACCGCGTTGAAAACTGCGGCGCAGACCTACGCGGCGGCGACCGAAGCCGGAGACCCGGGTGCCCGCAGCACCTATCGCAACTACGCCGACGCCTCCTGGGTCTACTGGCTGCCTACGGGAACCGCGGAAACGGACAGCCGTTTGTGGTCGTTCGCCTTCAACCGCTTCGTCGGCGGGATTCGCGTATCCAATTTCAGCAGCAGCAACGGAAGTGCGAACCCGGTGGTTCGCGGCGGTTTCAACTACGGCAACAGGCGCGACTTCACCGAAGGCTCCTCATTCCGTGATGCAAGTAATTCGCTCAACCGGTGCACCGCATCTCCCACGGAGCTATTGCCGTCAACGGTATATGCACCGACCGAGCTTCCGCGCAATTCGGGCAAGTGGGTGAATCAGCAGTGGATGCGCTGGGAGCGCTGGCTGAACCTGGAAAGCGCACGGGCAGCGGTCTACCCGGGCAGCGACAACACGGTCACGTACAGCAGCGGAACGTATCGTATCGGCTATGTCGGCACGGGCTACGATCCGGCCGTCAATCCCTTCCCCGGTCCTAACGACCCGATCGTCAATCAGCCGGCGAGCACGCCGCATGGGGTGTCGACGGTACCGCCCGCGGTCCCCAACATCACGGCGTTTCGCGACAACATCGGAGGCAATGGCGGCCAGGGGCAACCTATTCGGGTCCAGCGAGACACGACCCCCGGTGATCCGGTTTTTGCAACCAATGACTCCCACGCCGGATGGGCTTCCCTCAATGCAGACCTGGGCGGCTACAACTTTCAGGCCGTCGTCAACTCAATGAACCAGGCAACCCTGCAGGCCTTGCGCGGGGTCTACGGCTATCCGCTGCTCGCTTCGGCCGGAGCGACGGCAACCGAACTCGAGCGCTTCAGCGCCTGGAAAGGCAACCGCGACGATGCCGCCGCCGCATTCGGGCTGAGGACCGGCACGCCGGCGTACTTCGACATCCGCCCCACCAGCGGCGGCCAGGACATCATCTTCAACAATTCCGGCGCAACCACCTACACGTGCACGCGAACCTGCGGAGCGCTTGCAGCAGACGCATCGGGTCCGACCAGCGATGGGGTCGACGGCAGCAATACGGCCCGGCGCTACTTCCGCCCCAACGCCTCGGGTCAGTACTGCAGCCCCAGCGGTACGCTGTCGGGTGATTGCAGGAGCATCACGGGCGATCCGCTGCATCCGGCCGACCCGCCGCTTTGTTCGCCCAACGGCATCCAGAATTTCATTGACAAGAACCACACCAGCTGCTCCTGGAGCGGCCGCAGCTCGAAATTCGTCGAAGGCGTCGGCACGGTGTACTACGGCGGGACCTGTTCGGGAAGCTGCCGCGGTGCCGGTTTCGTTCTGGGGGCTGCCAATTGTGGCGCGGGTGCGACCAGCACTACGTACTGCAACCCGGCGACGGCGGCCAACAGCGGCAGCAACTGGATCGGCACGTACACGATCGACGGCACAACCTACGACAACGTAACCAAGAACGTGACAGGGCAATGCGCGGACGTTGCGGACACCTCGCAAAGCTGCGGCGCGCGCAAACCCTTCACCTGCGTCTACGGCCCCGCCACGGTCGGAGCCTTCTGCCCCAACCGGACCAGCAATTCCAGCTCGGGCGGTTCCACGACACGCTATCCGGCATACAACCGCTGGGCCTTCGACAATAACCTGGTGCACGATTGCAAGGCGGACGAGCCGGCCAACAATGGCGGCCCCAACGCCTTCATGACCAACCAACCGCGCAACTTCAACCAGTCGTTCAACACGTCGATAAGCACCGACGAGACGGCTGCTGCCTATACCACGGCGCCGGGCCACGCGACCGCGCCGCCGGCGATCGATATGTATTCGGTCAACTACCTCAACTGGAAGTTCGGCCCCAAAGGCCCCAGCGGTGCACCAATCGGCCGCAAGACCCGATTGCAGATCGCCAAGGATGCCTTGGCCGACCTGATCGCGACCACCGACGGCGTTCGCTTCGGCGTGATGACGTTCAACTCGCTGCCGCAGGATACGACCTTGCGCTCGAGCCAGGGCAGCCAGGGCGGCAAGATCATCTTCCCCATCAAGCGCATGGGCAACAATTCAGCCGACCCCGATTTCGTCAACCGGGCGGCGCTGACCAATGCCATCAACAACCAGGTGGCCAAGGCGGCCTCGCCGCTGACCGAAACGATGTACGAGGCCTATCTGTATTTCAGCGGCCGCGCGCCGCGCTACGGCACCGCGACGGCGACAACGAACAACTTTGGCGCCACTGCCCTGCCCGCGGTCGGCGGCGGCAACGTGACCGACGGCGCGGACGCCACCGCGATCAGCGGATCGAGCTACGTGTCGCCGATGCTGAACAACCCGACCACTGCGACGCCCGCTTCGTGCCAGAAGAATTTCGTCATCATGATCACCGATGGAGGGCCCGAGCACGACGTCGATGCCAGCGACTTCGTGCCGGGCCTGAGCTATACGTCGCTCGCCGGGGTCATTTCGGCCGATACACGCGTCGATAGCACCCAGGCCGACACGTCCACCGGCCAGTTCGAAACCGGCGGCCTGCCCTATGAACAGCAAAGCCGGTTCAACGAGCTGCGCTCGGACGGCGGCTACGTGTGGCTGGACGAAGTCGCCTATTTCATGGCGCACGCCGATATGAGTCCGGGTGCTCGCCACAGCACGACGGAGTCGACCACCGATTCCCTGCTCGGAACTCAGGCGGTCACCACCTACACCATCGGTTTCGCCGGGGCAAACTCGCCGGTGGTGCAGAGCGCCGGCGAACGATCCGCCGGGGTGGGCGGCTACTACATTGCGGAGGATAGCGCCGGATTGGCCGCTGCCCTGACCGAGGTGCTCATCACCATTCGGGACTTCAGCCCGACGGTCGCGGCGCCGACGGTGCCTCTGTCGGCACTGAACCGCGCACAGAACGCGTCGGACGTCTACCTTGCCTTCTTCAGCCCATCGACGAGCCAGGCCTGGAAGGGAACGGTGAAGCGGTTCCGAATCGGCCTCGGTGCCTCTGATTGCGGCCCGAACAAGGACCTTTGCCTGATCGGCAAGACGGTGCTCGCCTCCGGGTTCAAGGACATCGAGAAGGTCGAGATCGATCCGGTGAGCAGCCTGGAGCAGGTCGTGGTGGACGAGCAAGCGGTGAGCTTCTGGAACCCGGTCACGCTCATGGATGGCAGCGAGCCCGATGTCGGCGGCACCGGGCACCAGCTCATCTCGCTCGGCACCTACACGCCGCAATCGCGCCAGGTCTACACGTACATCACCGGCAACTCGGTCTCGCCCTCGACCACCGTGACGCTCACCGACAGTACCAACCTGGTGACCGAGACGAATACCCGCATCACCAAGGCCATGCTCGGCAATGCGGCGATGTCGGACGCGGCCAAGAGCACCCTGGTCAACTTCATTCGCGGCGGCAATCCGGGCGATGCCGCCTGCAGCGACGCGCACGACCCGTCGTCGCCGACGCCGTGCACCACCTGGCGCAGTTGGGCGCATGCGGACGTGCAGCATTCCCGTCCGCTGATCGTCACGTACGATAGCTCGCCCGTGACCGACGCCGAGGTCGGGGGCACGACCACCCGCTCCAATGTGCAGTACCTGTTCTTCCTTACCAACGACGGCCTGGTGCACGCGATCGATGCCGCCACCGGGCAGGAAAAATGGGTCTTCCTGGTGGAGGAAGCGCTTGCGTCCATCGGCACTCAAATGTCGAACGGCGCCGGTCCGTCTCTCGACCTGGCGGATGGAAGCCCGGCGGTCTGGATCGATCGCGGCGATGCCGACGGCATCATCGACGGGTCGGAGCGCGTATGGCTGTTCTTCGGCCTGCGCCGTGGCGGCCGCGCCTACTATGCGCTGGACATCACCGACATCGATGCGCCGAAGTTCAAGTGGAAGATCAGCAGCAACTACCACCCGGCGGCGCCACCGACCAATCACCCCTACTACCTGCCGCTTGGCACGGACGGCGGAGACGGCAAACTGTGCAGCGGAACTTCCGCGTGTGCGGACAAGGCCGAGTACAAGCTGCTCGGACAGAGCTGGTCCACTCCAGTCGTGGGACGGATCGCGGCTTCCACGGGGAGACCCGCCGGCAACGCGGACCCGGTGGTGATCTTCGGTGGCGGCTACGATACGCAGCAGGACTTCATGAACATTGCAGCGCCCGGCACCGCACCACCGGCTGTGCCGCCGGCTCCGGTTCCGACTTCGACCACCGGCGACTACATCGGAAGAGCGCTCTACGTGGTCGAGGCGTCCAACGGCCAACCCATCAAAGTCTTCGCCGATAGCGGGGGCGACTTCCTCAATGCCAGCGGAATCTCGTGGAGCATCCCGTCCGACCTCACCGTGATCAACGCGGATCTGGATGCGCAGGGGCTGCTCGACCGGGTCGTGGTCGGCGACATGGGCGGCAATCTATGGCGCTTCGATATCGGCCAGGCCAACGTGAGCGCGTGGAAGGCGAAGCTCCTCGCGATCCTGTCGGACGCGGGCGTGCCGAACCGCAAGATCATGTTCCCGCCGACAATCGTGCCGCAGCACGCGCCCTTTCCAGTCGATTGGGATGCGATCTACGTCGGTACGGGCGATCGCGAGCACCCGCTCGTCACGCCCACATCCGACAAGATCTTCATGGTGACGGATTTCGATATCGGGCTCACGGCGACGACCGGTGCCGCGGCAAGTTTCGCGGCAGGGGACTTCCTGCAGATCGCGGTCACGGATACGTCCGGCGTCGTCCCGAGCGCTTTACTGAGCAAACGCGGCTGGTATCGCGATCTCGAGGCGGGCGAGAAGGTGACGGGCTCTCCGTTCGTGTTCAACCAGAGGCTGCGCTTCGGAAGCTACAATCCGGGCGCCGTGATAAGCGCGTGTCTGCCGCCGGGCGAAGGCCGATTGAACGAGATCGATGCCCTCTACGGCAACCTGGTCGACTTGAGTGGGGACGGTACGATCTCGGCGCGCGACCGCTACTATGCGGGCGTGAGCCGCGGCTACTTCTCGCCGCTGCAATCGGTCATCATCGGCAATCGCATCTACACGATCGCATTGTCGGGCGGAACCGTCTCGACCGAGACCGGCGCTTCGACACCGCCCACCGGATCGCCGTGCCAGGCCGGAGCGCAATTCTGGTATTGCCGCGAGCAGGAGATCGGCATCGCACAGCGCATCTACTGGTACATGGAGCCGGAGCTGTAGCTCGCGCGACCCGCGAGGCGCGTTGCGTCCGGCGCAGCGTCGAGCAGTTTCGCCGCTGCGCCCATCCCTCCCAAGGGGATCCAAGCGGAGCGGCGAGGATCCGGAGCATTCGTGCCTGCGCAATGAGCACAGGCCGCGTAGCGTCAGCGCGTAACCGCGCTCAGTGCCTTCGGCAGCTGGAAGGTGACGTTCTCCGAAATCCCGTCGGCCTCGATGATGCGGGTAGCGCCGAGCTCCCGGAGCCGCGCCAGAAGCTGATCAACCAGCACCTCGGGGGCGGAGGCTCCCGCGGTGACGCCGATGCGCTTCTTGCCTTCGATCCAGCGAGGATCAAGGTCGGCCGCCTGGTCGACCATATACGCCGGGATTCCCTGATGGATCGCCACTTCGCGCAGGCGGTTCGAGTTCGAGCTGTTGGGTGAGCCGACCACGATCAGCACGTCGCATTCGCGCGCGAGGCGTTTCACCGCATCCTGGCGGTTCTGCGTCGCGTAGCAGATGTCGTCCTTCTTCGGCGCCACGATCGCCGGAAAGCGCGCGCGCAGCGCATCGACGATCGCGCGCGCGTCGTCCACCGAGAGTGTGGTCTGGGTGACGTAGGCGACGTTGCCGGGATCGCGCACCTCGAGCTTCGCCACGTCGGCAACCGTCTCCACCAGGTGTATCCCTCCCTGCACCTGCCCCATGGTGCCTTCGACTTCCGGATGCCCGGCGTGCCCGATCATGACGATTTCGCGCCCGCCCTCGGCGGTTCTGGCGACTTCGACATGCACCTTGGTGACCAGCGGGCAGGTGGCGTCGAAGACGCGCAGTCCTCGCCCCTCGGCCTCGCGGCGCACCGCTTGCGACACGCCATGGGCGCTGAACACCACGGTGGCTCCGGCCGGCACTTCGTCCAGTTGTTCCACGAACACGGCCCCCTTGCGCCGCAGGTCGTCGACCACGTACTTGTTGTGAACGACTTCGTGACGAACATAGATCGGCGCGCCGTGCAGCGCGAGCGCGCGCTCGACGATCTCGATCGCCCGGTCCACGCCGGCGCAGAATCCTCTGGGCTTCGCCAGCAACACTTCCATGGCATCGCTCCTGTCGGTCATCGGATGTAGGCGTAGCCGGTCATTGGGTCGCGGCGTGCGACCCGTCCGTGCGCGCCTTCCTGCCCTGGCGGAAGGCATCGAACAGCAGCAGCGCGGCGCCGCAGGTGATGGCGCTGTCCGCGATGTTGAATGCCGGGAAAGAGTGCGGGCCCCAATGGAAATGGAGGAAGTCGACCACCGCGCCGAGGCGAACCCTGTCGATCACGTTGCCCAGCGCACCGCCCAGGACGAGGCTCAAAGCCACGCAGAACATCACCTGGCTGCGAGCCGCGCGCGCCAGCATCCACACGATCCAGATCGAGGCGGCCAGCCCGACGAGCAGAAAGAATTCGCGCTGCCATCCGGAGCCTCCCGCCAAAAAACTGAACGCGGCGCCGGTGTTGCGCACGTGCACCAGGTCGAACACCGGCCAGACGTAAATGCTGGTTCCGAGCGCAAGCGCGTGTTCGATCGCGAGCTTGGTCGCTTGGTCGGCCAGGATCACGCAGCCCGCGATCGCCAGCCAGGCAACGATGCGTTGCTCAGGCATAGGGACGCGCCTCGCCGCCGCTGTACAGGTTGGAAATACAGCGCCCGCACAGCGATGCGTGCTCGCCGTGCTCGGCGACATCGTCTCGGTAATGCCAGCAACGCGCGCATTTCGTTCCGCTGCTCGGGAGGACCCGGACTGCGATGCCTTCGACACGGCTCGGCACCGCCTCGGCATGCGTGCCGGTACAGATGCGCAGCGCCGAGGTGATGAACACGAAGCGCAGATGCTCGCCGAAATGGTCGGCCAGCGCCCGCGCTGCTTCATCGGCGACGTAGAGCTCGACCTCGGCGGCAAGCGCCGAGCCGATCCGGCCGGCGACGCGCAGGCCTTCCAGCTGCTTGCTCACGTCGGAGCGCAGCTCGAGCACGCGCTCCCAGCGCGACTCCAGGGCTTCGGTGTCCGCGAGCTGCGGCAGCTCGTGCCATTGCTGCAGGAACACGCTGTCCTCGCGCTTGTCGGCCAGAAAGGGCCATGCTTCTTCGGCGGTGAAGCTCAGGATCGGCGCGAACATCCGGATCAATGCATGCGCGATGTGAAAGAGCGCGTTCTGTGCACTGCGGCGCGCACGCGAGTCGGCTCCCGCGGTGTACAGGCGATCCTTGAGAATGTCGAGGTAGAAAGCGCCAAGGTGCTCGGAGCAGTACTCGTGCAGCCGCTGTGCGATCAGGTGGAAACGGTACTGCTCGTATTCGCGCACGACTTCTTCTTGCAGGCGCGCGAGGCGCGCAAGCGCGTAGCGGTCGATCTCGGCCCAGTCCGCGGTCGCAAGCCCATGCCGGGCCGGATCGAAATCGGCCAGGTTGGCGAGCAGGAATCGCAGCGTGTTGCGAATGCGCCGGTAGCTCTCGACCACCCGCTTCAAGATCTCGTCCGAGATCGAGAGCTCGCCGGAATAGTCGGTCGACGCGACCCATAGGCGCAGGATGTCGGCGCCCAGCGTGTCGACCACTTTCTGCGGCGCGATCACGTTGCCGAGGGACTTGCTCATCTTGCGCCCGGTGCCGTCGACCACGAAGCCGTGCGTGAGCAGCCCCCGATACGGCGCGGCGCCGTTCAGCATGCAGGAGACGAGCAGCGACGAGTGGAACCAGCCGCGGTGCTGGTCCGAGCCCTCCAGGTACAGGTCGGCCGGAAACGCCAGGCGCTCGGCATGCGACCCGTGGCCGCGATTGCCCGGGCCGCCCAACACGGTTTCGTGCGTCGCACCGGAGTCGAACCAGACATCGAGCGTATCGCGCACTTTTTCGTACGCGCTCGCGTCTTCGCCCAGGAACGCCTCGACGCCGACGCCCTGCCAGGCTTCGATCCCATCCTTGTCCACGCGCTGCGCGACCGCTTCGAGCAATTCCGGCGTGCGCGGATGCAGCGCACCCGTCTCACGGCGAACGAAGAACGGCATGGGCACGCCCCATTGCCGCTGCCTCGACAAGGTCCAGTCGGGCCGGCCGGCGATCATCGCGTGCAACCGCGCCTTGCCCCATTCGGGGAAGAAGCGCGTCGCGTTCACCGCGCGCAAGGCAGTCGCGCGCAACGGCTCGACCGGCTTCACACCCTGGTAGCCCGGCACCTCGTCCATCCCCGCGAACCACTGCGTGGTTGCCCGATAAATGATCGGCGTCTTGTGCCGCCAGCAGTGCATGTAGCTATGCGTCTCGGTGGCCCGCGCGAACAGCAGGCCCACCTCCTCCAGCTTGGCGACGATTTTCGGGTTGGCATCCCAGATCGACAGGCCGCCGAAGAATGGCAGCGAATCGGAATAACGTCCGTCGCCGAGCACCGGATTGATGATCTGGTCGTCGCTCATGCCGTAGCGGCGGCACGACAGAAAATCCTCCACGCCGTAGGCTGGCGCGCTATGGACGATGCCGGTGCCCTGCTCGGCCGTCACGTAGTCGCCGAGAAATACGGGCGACAGCCGATCGTAGAACGGGTGCCGGAAGTTGATTCGCTCCAGCGCGACGCCCTTGCGGCGCGCGAGTGTGCGCCCGGCGAGCCCGTAGCGTTCGAGACAGCGGTCCGCGAGCGCGTCGGCGAGCACCAGCAGCCCCTTTTCGGTGGCAATCAGCCGATAGTCGAAGTCGGGGTGGGCATTCAGCGCCTGATTGGCCGGCAGCGTCCAGGGGGTCGTGGTCCAGATGACCGCGTAAGCACGCGGGTCGGGCAAGCGCTCCAGGCCGAAAGCGTGCGCGAGGCGCTCAGGCTCGGCGATCGGAAAGCCCACGTCGACGGCGATATCCTCACGGTCGGCATATTCGACCTCGGCTTCGGCCAGCGCGGAACCGCAGTCGAAGCACCAGTTCACGGGCTTGAGCCCACGATAGAGATAGCCCTTTTGCAGCAAACGTCCGAGCGTTCGGATCTCGTTCGCCTCGGTGGCGAAATCCATGGTGCGGTAGGGATGCTCCCAGTCGCCGAGCACGCCGAGCCGGATGAAATCCGCCTTCTGCCGTGCGATCTGCTCGGTGGCGTACGCGCGCGCGAGGCGTTGCGTCTTCTCCGGCGGAAGATTCTTGCCGTGATCCTTCTCGATCTGGACCTCGATCGGCATGCCGTGGCAGTCCCATCCCGGCACGTAAGGCGCGTCGAAGCCCATCAGCGTGCGGCTCTTGACGATGATGTCCTTCAGGACCTTGTTGACGGCATGGCCGATGTGAATATCGCCATTCGCATAGGGAGGGCCATCGTGCAGGACGAACACGGGCTGGCCGCGGCGCGCCTGCCGAATGCGTTCGTACAGCTTCTCCGCCTGCCAGCGCGCGAGCATGGCGGGCTCGCGTTTGGCCAGGTCGCCCCGCATGGGAAACGTGGTGTCGGGCAGATTGAGTGTCTTCTTGTAATCGGTCATGGCGTGTGAGCCGGCCAGCCGGCCGGATGGATCGAGCTAGCGTCCGCGTTGGCCGGCGCCCCCAGCGGCCGCCGCAGGGCCGGCGAAAAAAAGCCGGGTCTCGTCGACATCGCGCGCGATCTGCTTGCGCAGGGTTTCGACGTCGGAGAACTTCTGCTCGTCGCGCAGCTTGCGCAGAAACTCGACCCGCACGTGCCGGCCGTAGATGTCGCGGTCGAAGTCGAGGATATGAACCTCCAGCGTGGGCGCGCCTTGTGCGCGCATCGTGGGTCGCACGCCGAGGCTCGCCGCACCCACCAATGAACTGGAGCCGATGCCGTACACCCGAACCGCGAAAATGCCCTGCAGCGGAGGGCGATTGTGCCGCATGCGAATATTGGCGGTAGGAAATCCGAGCGTGCGTCCGATCCGGTCGCCGCCGACGACCCTCCCACTGATGGAATAAGGTCGCCCGAGCAGTTGGGATGCCAGATCGAGATCGCCTTCAGCCAGCGCCGCGCGGATCGCCGTGCTCGATACGCGCCGGCCCCCAACCGTGACCGACGAGATCGAATCGACCACGTATCCGCCGGCCGCTGCCAAGGACTGCAGCAGCGTAAGATCGCCCGCACGCCGGGCGCCGAAGCGGAAATCGTCACCGACGAGCAGCCAGCGCACGCTCAAACCGCGCACGAGCACGCGCTCGACGAACGCCTCCGGCGGCGTGCGTGCCAGATCGTAGGTGAAACGGCAAACGTAGGCTCGATCCACACCCAGCGCGGCCAGCGTCTCGAGCTTCTCGCGCAGCGAGGAGAGCCGCGTGGGCGCCTGATCGGGCGCAAAGAATTCGCGCGGATGCGGCTCGAACGTCATCACCGCCGCGGGCAGCGCGCGCGCTTGCGCCTCGCGCCGCAGCCGTTCGAGCATTGCCTGATGCCCGAGGTGCACGCCGTCGAAGTTGCCGATGGTGAGCGCGATCGGAATATCGGCGCGCGCGGGAATGGTTCTGAAGACGCGCATGAGCTCGCCGCAAAAGCTTGAATGTTACCGTGTTCAGGTGCGACGGGCACGATTCGCGCCGGATCGCGGTGGCGGCGCGTTCAGATCAGGGGCTCGCCCGCCGAGCGAAATCGCGCGGCCGGAATCCCAGCAGCGCCAGCACTGCGAAATAGACACCGGCGCCCACTACGACCAGTGTGGCAAGGCGCAACGCGCGCGCACCGGGCGCAGCATCCAACCACCATTGCGCCGGACCGGCGCTCCACCACAAGGCCGCCGCCATGGCGCCCAGAGCCAGCACCAGCCGTCCGCCGAAGGCGCCCCATCCCGGCTCCGGCCGGTAGATCCGAGCCCGGCGCAAACCGCGGTACAGCAGCGCGGCATTCAGGCAGCCGCCCAGGCCGATCGCGAGCGCGAGGCCGGCGTGCTCGAGCGGAATCACGAACGCCAGGTTCATCAGTTGCGTTGCCGCCAACGTGACGAGCGCAAACTTGACGGGCGTGCGGATGTCCTGGCGCGCGTAGAACCCCGGTGCGAGGATCTTGACCAGGATGATCCCGACCAGCCCCACGCTGTAAGCCATCACCGCCTGGCGCGTCATCAGCACGTCGTGGGCCGAGAACTCTCCGTACATGAACAGCGTCGCCACGAGCGGCACGGCGAGCAGGGCGAGCGCCACCGCGGCCGGCACGGCGAGGAGGAAGGTCAGGCGCAATCCCCAGTCGAGCAGCCGCCGGTACTCCTCGTTCGAGGCGTTGGCGTGATGTCGCGCGAGGCTGGGCAGCAGAATGGTGCCGAGCGCGACGCCCAGCAGACCGCTGGGAAATTCCATCAGCCGGTCGGCGTAGTACAGCCAGGAGACGCTCCCCGAGACCAGGAAGGAGGCGAACACGACGTTGATCAGAAGGCTTACTTGCGCGATCGAGACACCGAACGCCGCCGGCCCCATCAGCCGCAGGATGCGCCATACGCCCTCATCGCGCAGATCGAGCCGGAATCGCGGCAGCAGGCCCATGCGGGCGAGAAACGGCAGCTGGAAGGCGAGCTGCGCGATGCCGCCGCAGAATACCGCCCAGGCGAGCGCCTTCACCGGTGGATCGAAGTACGGCGTAAGCCACAGCCCGAATACGATGAAGCAGACGTTGAGGAGAACGGGCGTGAACGCCGGCACGCTGAAGCGGCTGTAGGTGTTGAGAATGGCGCCGGCGAGCGCGGTGAGCGAAATGAACAGGACGTAGGGAAAGACGATACGCAGCAGGTCGATCGTCAGCTCGAGCTTCACTGCGTCGTCCGCGAAGCCCGGCGCCGTCAGATAGATGATGACCGGCGCGGCCAGCATACCGAGCAAGCTGACGGTGATCAGGGCGAGGAACAGCGCCGAGGCCACATGATCGATGAGCGCCCGGGTGTCGGCGTCGCCGCGCCGGTTCTTGTACTCGGCCAGCACCGGAACGAAGGCCTGCGAAAAAGCGCCCTCCGCGAACAACCGGCGCAGTAGATTCGGGATCTTGAAAGCGACGAAGAAGGCATCGGTGAGCACACCGGCGCCGAACGTCCGGGCGATGACCACGTCGCGCACGAACCCCAGGATTCGCGACAGCAGCGTCATGCTGCTCACCCTGGCGAGCGCATGCAACAGGTTCATCGCCCCGCCCGCCCTGATCTTAGCCTTGTCAAACCGGGGTAACAACCGTATGATTTCACCCTTTTTTCCGCTCTCCCGAGGAACTCATGGCCAATATCGACTCCGCCAAGAAGCGCGCCCGCCAAAGCGAGGTGCTGCGCGTTCATAACGCCAGCCTGCGCTCGCGCATGCGCACCGCCGTCAAGCGCGTACACAAGGCGATCGCCGATGGCGACAAGGAAGTCGCCCGGCGCGAGCTGCGGGCTGCCGCCAGCATGCTCGACTCAACCGCGGGCAAGGGTATCGTGCACAAGAACATGGCGGCCCGGAACAAGAGCCGGCTGGCCGCCGCAGTCAAGGCCATGGCATAAGGCGGCGCGCGCACTCAGAGCGATCGCCCGCTTTGCGGGTCGGCGACGCGTCGTTCTCCCGCCACGGCCACAGCCGCCGCTTCCTGCGGACGGCGCCCGGGCCGCAGGCGCAGCTCGTTGTCGCGTGCGAAGCCGAGCAGAAAGTCCAAAGCGGCCGCATCGACCGTCTGCAACCGCTCGTCCACCACCACGCAGCTCAACCCATCCGCCATGACCGGCTTCAGGTAGGGCGAGTACGACAGATGCTTGTCCTCGCCGAACACCGACATCATGCCGCACAGCCGCTCGGCCCAATCGCTCGGGCGAAAGCGTTCGCCCGATTGCGTCACTCCCTGGATGACCAGCTCGTCCAATTGCCCGTCCGGCCAAGCCTGCGAGTTCATGGCGCGATTCTAGCAGACCGATTTTCGGCCATCGGTGCGGCGCCGCTTCGCGCCCGCGGCTGCGCATCGCACTGACGCCAGCGGCGGCTCGATGCTCCAACCGGTCAGCAAGATCCTGGTGATCAACGACGAGCGGCTCGTGTTGCGCGAGCTCATCAAGGGGCTCAACTCCGCCGCCCGCAGCCTCGACAATCCGTTCGGCATCGTCTTCACCGGAGTCACGACCGCCCAGGAAGCATTGCAGGCGATCGAGCATGACGGCGACATCCAGGCAGTCGTGGTCGATGACACGCTCTATACCCTCAATTCGGATCGCAACGGCTCGCGCACACTGCAGATGTCGGCGCTGAACCTGGTGCAGAACATCACCCGCTTCCGCCCCGAATTGAACGTCTACATCCTGATCGCACAGGAGCAGGAAGACGAGGTGGTCGATGCGCTCTTCACCGAGGCGGTGGACGGTTACTTCTACCGCGAGGAGCGCGACTACCGCGGCATGTACCGGATACTCGCCGCCCAGATCCAGGAAAAGGCGCGCACGCCGTTCTACGATCAGCTCAAGAACTACGTGCTGATGGCCAAGGATGCCTGGCACACGCCCGGACACTCCTCGGGCGACTCGCTGCGGGGCAGCCCCTGGGTGAACGACTTTCACGAGTTCATCGGCGAGCACGTCTTCGACGCCGATCTTTCGGTTTCGGTGCCGATGCTGGACTCCCTGATGGAACCCAAGGGCGTGATCGCCGAAGCGCAGATCATCGCCGCGAAGGCGTTCGGGGCGCGGCGCACGTTCTTCGCCACCAACGGCACCTCGACCGCGAACAAGGTCATCTTCCAGACCCTCCTCGCACCGGGCGAGAAGCTCCTGCTCGACCGCAATTGCCACAAGTCGGTGCACCACGGCGTCGTGCTTTCCGGCGCGCACCCGATCTACCTCGATGCCTCGGTGAACCGCAAGTACGGCGTGTACGGGCCGGTGCCGAAGGCCGCCGTCCTGGCGGCGATCGCAAAGCACCCGGATGCGCAGGCGCTCATCCTCACATCGTGCACCTACGACGGGCTGCGTTACGATCTGCCGCCGATCGTCGAAGCAGCCCATGGCCGCGGCATCAAGGTGATCATCGACGAGGCCTGGTACGGCTTCGCCCGCTTCCATCCGGCATTTCGCCCCACCGCCCTGGATGCGGGCGCCGACTATGCCACGCAGAGCACCCACAAGGTGCTGTCGGCGTTCTCGCAAGCCTCCATGATCCATGTGAACGACCCCGGATTCAACGAGCACCTGTTCCGGGAGAACTTCAACATGCACACCTCCACCAGCCCCCAGTACAGCATGATCGCGAGCCTCGACGTGGCGCGCAAACAGGTGGTGATGGAAGGCTACAAGCTGCTTTCGCGCACCCTTTCGCTGGCCAAGGAAGTACGCTCGCAGATCAACGCCACCGAGACCTTCCGCGTGCTGGAGCTGGAGGACCTGCTGCCCGAGGAGCTGCGCCACGACCGCATCCAGCTCGATCCGACCAAGGTGACGGTCGACATCTCGCGCTGCGGCTATACGGTCGAAGAGCTGCAACAGGAGCTGTTCGACCGCTACAACATCCAGGTGGAGAAGTCGACCTTCAATACCCTGACCCTGCTGCTCACCATAGGCACCACGCGCAGCAAGGTATCGCGGCTTTACGACGCTCTGATGCGCATCGCGCGCGAGGGCCGGGTGCAGCGCCGGCTCTACCAGACGCCCAATCTGCCTGCCTTCTCCCGGCTGCGCTACCTGCCGCGGGATGCGTACTACTGCGGCGGCGAAATGCTGCCGCTGATCGACGAAAAGGACCATGTCAACCGGGCCCTCAACGCACGTGTGTCGGCCGATCAGATCGTGCCCTATCCGCCCGGAATACCGGTGCTCGTGCCCGGCCAGGTGATCAACGCCGAGATCATCCAGTTCCTGCTCGGGCTGCTGCGAGCGCAGCGCCGCACCGAGCTGCACGGCATCGTCTACGACGGCTACCTGCCCTGCGTGCGGGTGTTGAAGACGGAAGAAGAGCACGGCCTGAAGCGCATGGGGCGCTAGAGCGTGAAAGCGCCAGAGGCGCGAGGCGTGAAAGCGCCAGAGGCGCGAGGGCGGCCGAGCGCCGCTCTTGCGCCGCAATGGCGATTCGGCTAAATGTAGTGGTTTTACGTCGGAGCGATCCGGGTGCAGCCATGTCCCATGTGATGAACACGTATGCGCGCCAACCACTCGCGTTCACGCGCGGCGAAGGGGTCTTTCTGATCGACGCCGCCGGCAAGCGCTATCTCGATGCGCTCGCCGGGGTGGCGGTCGTGAGCGTGGGCCATTGCCACCCGAGGCTCGTCAAGGCGATCGCGGATCAGGCCCACAACCTCATCCACACCTCCAACATCTTCTCGATAACCCTGCAGGAGCGTTTGGCCGACCGGCTGTGTGCGCTTTCGGGCATGGAGA
This sequence comes from Betaproteobacteria bacterium, assembly GCA_009377585.1. Classification (NCBI taxonomy): domain Bacteria; kingdom Pseudomonadati; phylum Pseudomonadota; class Betaproteobacteria; species Betaproteobacteria bacterium. Next base: position 17,907 of record WHTS01000054.1, on the reverse strand, counting down.
ACGTGTTCTTCTGCAACTCCGGCTGCGAGGCGAACGAAGCGGCGATCAAGCTGGCGCGACTGTACGGCCACAAGAAAGGCATCGAGGTCCCGACCATCATCGTCACCGAAGGCAGCTTCCATGGCCGTACCATGGCCACCTTGACGGCCACCGGCAGCCGCAAGGCGCAGGCGGGGTTCGAGCCGCTGCTCGCCGGCTTTGCCCGCGTCCCTTACGACGACGTAACCGCGGTGCGCCAGGTCGCGGCCAACAACAAGAACGTGGTGGCGATGCTGGTCGAGCCGATCACCGGCGAGGGCGGGGTGAATATCCCGGCCGAGGGCTATCTGCGCGAGCTGCGGGCGATCTGCGACCAGAACGGGTGGCTTTTCATGCTCGACGAGGTCCAGACCGGGATCGGACGCACCGGCAAGTGGTTCGGTTTCCAGCACGAAGGCGTGCGTCCGGACGTGATGCCGCTCGCGAAAGGACTGGGCGGCGGCGTGCCGATCGGCGCCTGCCTGGCGGCGGGCCCCGCGGCGCAACTGTTCCAGCCCGGCAAGCACGGCTCCACGTTCGGCGGCAATCCGCTCGCGTGCGCGGCGGCCCTGGCGGTCCTCGACATCATGGAGGAGGAAGGCCTGGTGGAAGGCGCGGCCAAGACGGGCGACTATCTGGTCGCGCGCCTGTGTGACGAGCTGGCCGAAACACAGGCTATCCGGCAGATCCGCGGCCGCGGGCTCATGATCGCCATCGAGCTGGACCGCCCCTGCGGGGAGCTCGTCGGCATGGCGCTCGAGCGCGGTCTCATCATCAACGTAACTGCGGACAACGTAGTGCGGCTGGTGCCGCCGCTGGTTTTCAACATCGAACACGCCGACCTGCTCGCATCGACCCTGGTGCCGCTGCTGCGCGAGTTCATCGCCGGAACGCCGGCGCGCAGTGCGGCCTAGGCAGCGGATGCCATCGTGACCGCGCGCCATTTCCTGCAATTCAGCGACTTCGCGCGCGAGGAGATCGACCATCTCTTCCAGCGGGCGCACTGGATCAAGCAGCGCTTCAAGCGTTACGAGCCGTACCGGCCGCTCACCGATCGCACGCTCGCGATGGTGTTCGAGAAGCACTCCACGCGCACGCGCGTGTCGTTCGAAGCCGGCATGATGCAACTCGGCGGCCATGCCATCAATCTCGCCACCCGCGACACGCAGCTCGGGCGCGGCGAGCCAATCGAGGACGTGGCCCGCGTGATCACGCGCATGGTCGACATCGTCATGATCCGCACCTTCGAGCAGTCGATCATCGAGCGCTTCGCCGAGTATTCGCGCGTGCCGGTCATCAACGGGCTCACCGACGAATACCATCCGTGCCAGATCCTCGGCGATGTTTTCACCTATATCGAGCACCGGGGCAGCATCCGCGGCCGCACGGTCGCCTGGGTGGGCGATTCGAACAACGTTTGCAATACTTGGCTGCAGGCGGCCGAGCTGCTCGATTTCCGCCTGCACGTGGCATCGCCCAAGGGTTACGAGATCGAGGCCGAACGGGCGCAGCGGGCGGGCGCCCATCTGCAGCGGTTCGCGGACCCGCATGACGCGGCGCGCGGCGCCGATCTGGTCACGACCGATGTCTGGACCAGCATGGGGTTCGAAGCCGAAACCGAGGAGCGCAAGCACGACTTTGCCGATTTCCGGGTCGATGCCGAAATGATGGCGCTCGCGCGGCCGGATGCGGTGTTCATGCACTGCCTTCCGGCGCATCGGGGCGAAGAAGTCACCGCCGAGGTGATCGAAGGGCCCCACAGCGTGGTGTGGGACGAGGCCGAAAACCGCCTGCACACGCAGAAGGCGCTGCTGGAGTATCTCTTGATCGGCCGCGTGAACCCGGACTAGCGAGCCTGTGCACGAAGGCCGCCGCGCCGCGGCCCGCACTTCAGGCAAACTGCGCCGCGGCATGCAGGAGCGGCTTCGCACGCGCCGCCGAATTTGCATCACCGGCATCACCGATCGGTTTTCACAGGGATGGAAATGACGCAAAAAAAGGTAGCGAAGGTGGTTCTCGCCTATTCGGGCGGGCTGGATACATCGGTCATTCTCAAGTGGTTGCAGGACCGCTACGGCTGCGAAGTCGTGACCTTCACCGCCGACATCGGCCAGGGCGAGGAGCTCGCCCCGGCGCGGCGCAAGGCGCGCCAGCTCGGCGTGAAACAAATCTTCGTTGAAGACTTGCGCGAGGAGTTCGTGCGCGACTTCGTCTATCCGATGTTTCGTGCCAATGCCCTGTACGAAGGCGAATACCTGCTCGGCACCTCGATCGCTCGGCCGCTCATCGCCAAGCGCCTGGTGGAAATCGCGCGCGAGACGGGCGCGGACGCCATCTCGCACGGCGCGACCGGCAAGGGCAACGACCAGGTGCGCTTCGAGCTGGGCGCCTATGCGCTCATGCCGGACGTCCGGATCATCGCGCCATGGCGCGAATGGGATCTGTTGTCGCGGGAGAAACTGCTCGGGTATGCCGATGCGCACGGCATCCCTGTGGATTTCAAGAAGCGCAAGGGCGGCGCGCCTTATTCGATGGACGCCAACCTGCTGCACATCTCCTACGAAGGCGGCGTGCTGGAGGATCCCGACTTCGAGCCCGAGGAGTCGATGTGGCGCATCACGGTGCCGCCGCACAAGGCGCCCAACCGGGCCGAATACCTGGAGCTCGAATACCGGCGTGGCGACATCGCGGCCGTCAATGGACGCAGTCTCACGCCCGCCAAGGTCCTCCAGACGCTGAACCGCATCGGCGGAAAGCACGGGATCGGGCGCCTGGACATGGTCGAGAACCGCTACGTCGGGATGAAATCGCGCGGCTGCTACGAAACCCCGGGCGGCACCATCATGCTGCGCGCGCATCGTGCTATGGAATCGATCACGCTCGATCGCGAGGTGGTGGCGCTGAAGGACGACCTGATGCCGCGCTATGCGCGGATGGTCTATAACGGCTACTGGTTCAGCCCCGAGCGCCGGCTGCTGCAGACCTTGATCGACGAATCGCAGGCGCCGGTCAACGGCCAGGTGCGCTTGAAGCTGTACAAGGGGACAATCATGGTGACCGGCCGGAGGTCGAAAGGCGACTCGCTGTTCGATCCGCGTATCGCGACCTTCGACGACGACAAGGGCGCCTACAACCAGGCCGACGCCGAAGGGTTCATCCGGCTCAATGCGCTGCGGCTGCGCATCGCAGCGAAAATGCGCCGCCGCAGATGATGATGCGGCCAAGCGGCGCCGCCGCAAACGGTGATGCGGCCAAACGGCGCGGCCGCAAGCACTGAGGCGGCCAAACGGCGCGGCCGCAAATGCGCTGAGGCGGCCGCACATCCCGTCGTCGATTCGGAGTCTGCCATGCCCTCGTTCGATATCGTGTCGGAAGTCAATCAGGTCGAAGTTCGCAACGCGGTCGACCAATGCAACAAGGAAGTCACCAACCGGTTCGACTTCAAGGGCTCGGACGCGCGCGTCGAGATCAACGAAAAAGTGCTCACGGTTTTTGCCGACGACGAGTTCAAGCTCGGCCAGGTACGCGACGTCCTGACGGGAAAGCTCAGCAAGCGCGGCGTGGACGTGCGGTGTCTGGAGCCGGGCTCGGTCGAGAAGATTTCGGGCAACAAGGTCAAGCAGCCGGTCACCGTGCGCGCCGGCGTCGAGCAGGACCTTGCCAAGACGATCGTGCGCCTGGTCAAGGACAGCAAGCTCAAGGCGCAAGCGAGCATCCAGGGCGATGCGGTGCGCGTCTCCGGGGCGAAAAAGGACGTGCTGCAGGACGCGATTGCGCTCGTGCGCCAGTCGATCACCGACTTCCCGCTGCAGTACAAGAATTTCCGCGATTGACCGCGAGCGCAGACAAATGCGGGCGAGCGACTGTCGGATTTTTTGACACGATACGGCTCATGACTCTGGGCCAAGGCCGCCACTACTTGAATAATCGGCAGAATTCATGCCGGCATCGTTCCTGCTTCGGCGCCCGGTTCGCTTCGCCCGCCCGACCCGCCATGCGCGCAGGCCCCACGTCCAGCCTTGTACTGTTGGTCGCATCGCTGCTGTGCCTCGTCTGCGGTACAGCCACTGCTTCGCCGCTCCCCACGACCGCCGACACGACCGGATTGTCCGCGGCCCCGGTCTGGGCGCCGCTCACCGCTGAACAGCTTCTTCACTCCGATCCGAAACTCGATACGCGCCCCGATGCCTTCCTGGTCGGCACGCCCGCTTCGGTGCGGCAGGCAATACAACAGCCGGCAGAGTGGGATTTTCAGAATGGCCACAACGAGCGCAGCGCGCGGTTGACCGGGCCAGGCCTGGTCGACCAGCTGCGCCATTTAGTGAACGTGGAATCGGGTTCCGGAGCGACGCCGACGCAGGCACGGGGCGGCAACCGCGGAGCTCGCGCCGCTCCGGCGGCCTTTGCCGGCATCGATATGGGCGAGGCCGCCGATCAATGGCTCCGGGATACGGTTCAGAGCCTCGTGGACTCGACCTTGCGACTGGAGGTGAACGAGCGCGGTCGAGCCTCGTTTTCGGTGCTTGGATTGGGCGATTTCGCCTTCAGCGTTTCCGCGGACCGCTCGCAAATCGCATTGACCGAAGGCAACGAGGCGCTTTTCATTGTCGATCGACCGCTGGCGGCTGGGAACGGGCGCGATTCGGCATCGAGCTCGCTCTACGGCCCCGTGCCCGGTGGACGCCATGGCGGCGAGCAACCGGCGATCAAACAGATGATGGAACTGGTTACCGACGTGGCAAGCCATCCGATCAGCCTGTTGTTGTACTGCGTCGTCGCCGCCTACCTGGTGCTATGGAGCGTTCTTTCACGCCAGCGAAACAAATCATTCGCAGCCGCGCCCAGGTTCGTATCCGTACCTGCCGCATCGGTTGCGCAGGAGCGCTCCGTGCCTCGCCAGCGATCCCGCCGACGCAGGCACACGCGGCATTCGCGTCGCTCGAGCGCATGACCGGTTGCGCCGCGCACCAGGGCAAGCCGCAGCGCTCGAGGTATATGGCAAAATTGCCCGGCCCCTCCGTGCGGTAATGGCGGACGATAACCACAGGCTTCATTGCTGATCCCCGTGCGAATCCGCGCAACATATCTTGGCCTGTTGCTGCTGTTGCCAGGCTCGCTCGATGCCGCGCAGGTGCAGGTCATCGCACTCACCGAGGGCAAGGCGACGCTGTTGATCGACAACGCAAAACCGCGCACGCTCGCCGCAGGTCAGGTGTCGCCCGAAGGCGTGAAGCTGGTGGCCGCGACGCCCGAATCGGCCGTCGTGGAAATCGACGGCAAGCGCAGCACGCTAATGCTCGGCGCCTACTACCGGGTAGCGCCTGACTCCGCCGCTTCCGCCAACGGCGGCCGGATCGTGATCGCTGCCGACACGCAAGGCCACTTTCTGGTGAGCGGCACTATCAACAGCGCCGCGTCCGTGCGTTTCCTGGTCGATACCGGAGCGACCATGGTTTCGATCAGCGCGGACGACGCCCGCCGCGCCGGCGTGAACTACCTTTCCGGCAAGCGCAGCCTCACGCAGACAGCCAATGGCGTCGCGCCGGTATATCGGGTGAAACTCGATACCTTGAAGGTGGGCGACATCACGCTCCACAACGTCGACGCGGCGGTGCACGTGAGCGGGCATCTGCCGATCGGGCTCCTTGGCATGAGCTTTCTGAACCGCATGGAGATGAAGCGCGACGGGGCGGCGCTCACGCTGATCCGCCGCTTCTGAGCGAGACACATGCATCGCCGGTTGCACCATTCAACCTGCGTGCCATCTCTTCCCTCAGCTCCAAGCCCTTCTCCGGTCGTCGGGCCCGCCAGGCGAGCAGGTTCCGGGGTAGGGGCGATCCATTTCCCCGGCACTACGACTGCTCGTCGGCGCGCGGCGTTTCGGAGATGTTTTCGCCGGTCTCGTCGAGCGACAACAGGTGCCCGAACTTGGCCCGTTTCGTGCGCAGGTAAGCGCGATTCGGTGCGCGCGGCGCCACTTCCAGCGGGACGCGCTCGACCACTTTCAATCCGTATTGCTCCAAGGTACGCACCTTGTCGGGGTTGTTCGTGAGCAGCCGCACGCAGCGCACACCCAGGTCGAACAGGATGTGCGCGCCCGCACTGTAGTCGCGCAGGTCGGCCGCAAAGCCGAGCTCGTGATTCGCCTCCACCGTATCGTGGCCCTGATCCTGCAAGGCATAGGCGCGAATCTTGTTGAGCAGGCCGATGCCGCGGCCCTCGTCGAAGGTGTAGACCACCACGCCTTCGCCCGCGTGAGCGATCATGTCGAGCGCAAGCTCGAGCTGCTCGCCGCAGTCGCAGCGCTCGGAACCGAACACGTCGCCCGTCAAGCACTGCGAATGCAGCCGCACCAGCACTGGCCGGTCGGCCTTGGGCTCGCCCTTGACCAGCGCCACGTAGGGCACCGTCTCCAGCTCATCGCTGTAGACATGCAGCCGAAACTCACCCGCGCGCCGTGTCGGCAGCAGCGTTTGCGAGCGGCGCCGGATATGGCGTTCGTTGCGCCGGTATTCGATCAGGTCCGCGATGCGCAGGATGCGGATGCCGTGCCGCTGCGCGAAGCCCTCGAGCTCGGCCATGCGCGCCATGGTGCCGTCCGGGTTCATGATCTCGCAGATCACGCCGGCGGGCTTGAGCCCCGCCATGCGTGCGAGGTCCACGGCAGCCTCGGTATGGCCACGGCGCGCGAGCACGCCGCCTTCCACCGCACGCAGCGTGAGCAGCCGCCCGGGCCGTATCAGGTCCGCGGGACGGGTTTCGTCGGCGATCGCCACGGCGATGCTGCGCGCCCGATCGTGCGCCGACATCCCCGAGCCCACGCCCTGGCGGGCGTCGATCGGCGTTGCGAACGCGGTGCCGAAGCGCGTGGTGTTGCCGGTGTCGTCGGTGATGAGCTGCAATCCGAGCGCGCGCATGCGCTGTTCGGTGAGAGCTAGCGAGACCAGGCCGCGCGCCTCGGTCGCCATGAAGTTGATCGCTTCGGACGTTGCCCGCTCGGCGGCGACGAACAGATCGCCCTCGTTTTCCCGGTCTTCGTCGTCGACCAGGATCACCATGCGGCCCTTGCGCACGTCGGGCAGGATCGCCTCGACGATCTGCTCGCTGCTTTGCCGCGTTTGCGCCGTCCGATCCATACCCTGCGACCTATGACTGCTCGCTAGCCGATCAGCCGCATGAATTCCAAACGCGTCTTTTCCTGCTCGAATTCGCCGGTGAATGCGGAGGTAGCGGCGATCGAATGCTGCTTCTGCACTCCGCGCATGATCATGCAAAGGTGCTGCGCCTCGATGACGACCGCGACGCCGAGCGGCTGCAGCGTCGCCTGGATGCAATCGCGGATCTCGGTGGTCAATCGCTCCTGCACCTGCAGGCGGCGGGCAAATGCGTCGACCACGCGCGCGATCTTCGACAACCCCACGATATGGCCATTGGGAATGTAGGCGACGTGCGCCTTGCCGAAAAACGGCAGCACGTGATGCTCGCACATCGAGTAGATCTCGATGTCGCGCACGATCACCATCTGCTTGTACTCTTCGCGAAACATGGCCGAGCGCAGGATCTGCGCCGGATCGAGATCGTGGCCGTGAGTGAGGAATTGCAACGCCTTGGCGAAACGCTCGGGCGTTTTCAGCAACCCGTCGCGCCGCGGATCCTCGCCGAGCTCGGCCAGGATGGCGCGAAACGACGCGGCGATCCGCTCGACCGAATTCTCATTGTACTGATCGAGTTTCTGGTAACCGAAGTCGGCGGCGTCGGCGATACGGGTCTGATCGTCCATGGCAAAAGAGCTCCGGGAGGTCGCATCGCGGCCCCGCTGGGCAGCCGCACGCGAGCCTATTCTACCCCGCGAGCAACTCCTGCACCCGCGCGACGATGCCCTCGGCGTTCAGGCCGCATTCGGCCAGCAGCCCCGAGGGCTCGCCATGCTCGATGAACGCATCGGGCAACCCCAATTGCAGCACTGGTATCGACAGCCGGCTCGCATTGAGGCACTCGAGCACGGCGCTGCCTGCACCCCCCATCACCACGTTCTCCTCCACGCACACCAGGACATCGTGCGAGACGGCGAGGCTGCGCACCAGCGCCTCGTCGAGCGGCTTGACGAAGCGCATGTTCGCGACCGTGGCATCGAGCGTCTCGGCGGCCTGCAAGCTCGGCCGCAGCATCGAGCCGAATGCGATCAGCGCAACGCGCCGGCCCGTCTTCACGCCGGGGCCGCAGCGCCGGCGAATTTCCGCCTTGCCGAGCGGGATCGGCGTCATCGCGCTTTCCACCGGCACGCCCGGCCCGGTGCCTCTCGGATAGCGCACAGCGGCCGGCGTGCCGAGCATGAAGGCCGTGTACAGCATCTGCCGGCACTCGTTTTCTTCGGCCGGCACCATGACGGTCATGTTCGGAATCGCGCGCAGGTACGACAGGTCGAATGCGCCGTGGTGCGTCGGTCCGTCCGCGCCCACGACCCCGCCGCGATCGAGCGCGAACACGACCGGGAGGTTCTGGATGGCGACATCGTGGATCAATTGGTCGTAGGCGCGCTGCAGGAACGTCGAATAGATGGCCACCACCGGCTTCATGCCGTCGCAGGCAAGCCCGGCGGCGAACGTGACCGCATGCTGCTCGGCGATGCCCACGTCGAAATAGCGATCGGGATAGAGCTCGGCGAAACGCACCAGGCCCGAGCCTTCGCGCATCGCCGGCGTGATGGCGACCAAGCGCTCGTCCGCGCGCGCCATGTCGCACAGCCAATCGCCGAATATCTGCGTATAGGTCGGCTTGGCGCCGGCCTTGGCTCCGGTGATGCCGGCGTCGGGCTTGAAGGTCGACACGCCGTGATAGAGCACCGGATCGGCTTCGGCGAGCTTGTAGCCCTGGCCCTTGCGCGTTATGACGTGGAGGAACTGCGGCCCGCGCATCGCGCGGATGTTCTTGAGCGTCGGGATCAGGATGTCGAGATCGTGGCCGTCGATCGGCCCGATGTAGTTGAAGCCGAATTCTTCGAACATGGTACCGGGCGTCACCATGCCTTTGACATGCTCCTCGGCCCGATCGGCCAGGTCGCCCAGCACCTTGCGGCCCGCGCGCCTGGCCGCGGTGTAGAAGCGGCCCGACATCAGGCGGGCAAGGTAATGGTTCAATGCGCCCACGGCGGGCGAGATCGACATCTCGTTGTCGTTCAGCACGACCAGCAGGTCGGCATCCATCGCGCCGGCATTGTTGAGCGCTTCGAAGGCCATGCCGGCCGACATCGCGCCGTCGCCGATGATCGCGACCACCTTGCGCTGGAGGCCTTGGCGCGCTGCCGCCACCGCCATCCCGAGCGCGGCGCTGATCGAGGTGCTGGCGTGCGCGGTGCCGAAGATGTCGTACTCGCTCTCGTCCCGACGCGGGAAACCGGCGATGCCATGGCGCATGCGCAGCCGCTTCATGCCCTCGCGCCGGCCGGTGATCACCTTGTGCCCGTAGGTCTGGTGACCCACGTCCCACACCAGGCGGTCGTTCGGCGTGTCGTAGGCGTAGTGCAACGCCAGCGTCAATTCGACGGTGCCTAGATTGGACGACAGGTGGCCGCCGGTCTGGCTGACCGACTCGAGCAGGAACTCGCGCAGCTCGCGCGCGAGCTGCCGCAGCTGGCGCCGGTCCAGCGCACGCAGCTCGTGAGGCCAATTGATCGTTTCGAGTAGCTCGCTCATTGTGAAGGCGTGCACGACGCGTAACCGCTACGCTCGAGCCCGCGCCTAGAACTCCCGCATCACGATGAAATCGGCGAGCTGCCGCAGACGCAACGCCCGTTTGCCAAAGGGATCCAAGGCATCCATCGCGTCCTCGCGCAGCTCCCGGGCCAGGGCCCTGGCCGCCGCAGGCCCCAAGGCGCTGACGTACGTGGGCTTGTCCATGCGTGCGTCCTTGCCTGCCGTCTTGCCCAGAGTGGCGGTATCCGACTCGGCGTCGAGCACGTCATCCACGACCTGGAAAGCCAGGCCGATGCATTTGGCGAAGTGGTCGATGCGCTGCAGATCGTCCGCGCTCAACCGGCGCCCGCAGCGCACACCCAGTTGCAGGGCGGCCCGAATGACGGCGCCGGTCTTGTGGATATGCATGAATTCGAGCTCGGGAACGCTCAACGACGAGCCGACCGCCGCGAGATCGATCGCCTGCCCGCCCGCCATGCCGCGCGACCCCGCGGCGACCGCCAATATGCGGATCATCTCGATCTGCACGGCGGGATCGTCGCTCAGGCGATAGTCCGCCAGCACCTGGAAGGCCAGGCTCTGCAGCGCATCGCCGACCAGGAGCGCCGTTGCCTCGTCGTATTCGACATGACAGGTCGGCTTGCCGCGGCGCAGGACATCGTCGTCCATGCACGGCAGGTCGTCGTGAACCAGCGAGTAGGCATGGATCAACTCCACCGCCGCACCGGTGATCAGCGTGCGCTCGAGCGCCGCCTCGGCGAGCTCCCCGCAGGCGCAGGCGAGCAAGGGCCGGATGCGCTTGCCACCGCCGAGGACGGCATAGCGCATGGCGGCATGCAACCGGGTGGGCGCGATCTCGGGCGCGGGCAACAGATCCTGCAGCCGGGTCTCGATGAGGCCTTGGCGTTGCCTCGACCACGCCAGGAAGTCACTCGGCACGGTCGGCAACCGCCGGCTCCCCATTGAGCGTGAACTCCTTCAGCACGCCGGCTTCCAGCAGCTTGACCTGCTGGCTTGCCTCTTTCAGCGCGTTCTGGCAAAACTGCAGCAGCTCCGCCCCGCGCCGGTAAGCGGCGATCGACTCGTCCAGCGGCAATTGACCCGCCTCCATGGCCTCGACGATCTTCTCCAGCTCGGCGAGCGCGCTTTCGAAGCTCTTGGGGGGCTGCTGCGGGCTCGGTTTGGACATGCGGGGGTGGGAAGGGCAAACGGGAAAAATAACCTATCCCGTTCGCCGGGGTCAAACCGCAAGAACGCGCGATTTGCACTATGGTATGGTTTGCACGCGCGCGCACGCCGACCAGCCGATGTCGTGCCGCAGCCGGCCCCAGTACAGGATACCTGCCTCCCCGGAGATCGAGCCCATGCATTCGACCCTGGCACGCCTTGCAACGGGCGACTTCCCCCCGCTCGTTCGCAAGCGCCTGGACACGCTGCAGGTGAATCTCGGCTACCGCTGCAACCAGGCCTGCCTGCATTGCCATGTCAATGCCGGGCCGACGCGGACCGAGATGATGAGCGATCAGACGCTCGCTGCCGTCCTCGCCTTCCTCCAGGCGACCCGGGTGCCCACGCTCGATGTCACCGGCGGAGCGCCGGAGTTGCATCCCGGCTTTCGCCGCCTGGTGCGCGCGGCGCGCACCCTGGGCGTGCGCGTGATCGACCGCTGCAACCTCACGATCATGGAGCAGCCCGGGCAGGACGATCTTGCGCAATTCCTGGCCGCACAGCAGGTCGAGATCACCGCTTCGCTGCCGTGCTACCTCGAGCAGAACGTCGACGCCCAGCGCGGTGCGGGGGTGTTCGCCGCGAGCATCCGGGCATTGCGCCACCTCAACGGCCTGGGCTATGGCCGCAGCGGCGGGCCGCTGATTCTGAATCTCGTCTTCAACCCGCAAGGTCCCGTGCTGCCCCCGGCGCAAGCCGAGCTCGAGGCCGCATACCGCAAGGCGCTGCGCGATAGCTACGGCATCGAGTTCACCCACCTGTTTACCCTGGCCAACATGCCGATCCAGCGCTTCGGCAGCACTTTGGTGAGCAAGCGCCAGTTCGATCCGTACATGCGCTTGCTGCGATCCAGTTTCCGCGTGGAAAACCTGGAGGCGGTGATGTGCCGCAGCCTTATCTCGGTGGATTGGCAAGGCTGGGTCTACGACTGCGACTTCAATCAGATGCTCGGCGTGCCGCTCGCCCGTGGCTCGAAAGCGCGGGTGCGCCTGGCCGACCTGATCGATACGGACTTGACGGGTAATCCGATCGCCGTGCTCGACCACTGCTTCGGCTGCACCGCCGGCCAGGGGTCGAGCTGCGGCGGGGCGCTAGAGGGCTGAAGCGCGCGTGCGTTGCGATGCCTCAGCTGGTGCCGTGCACCGGAGCGCGCCTGCGCCGGACACGGGACTCGCGGCGAGTCGCTCGTATGCTGCGTGCGCCAGCGGCGGCGCGGAAACCGTGTGCGGGCGGTGAAACGAGCATTCCTGGTGGTCCTGGTCGTCGCGCTGGCGAGCGCGTTCTTCGTTTTCGAGCTGGACCGCTTTCTCAGCCTCGAATACCTGAAGTCGCAGCATGCGGCCGTGACGGACTACTATCGCGCTCATCCCGCCCGCACGGCTGCGGCGTTTTTCTTCTTCTACGTTACCGTCACCACCTTGTCGATTCCCGGTGGCGCAGTCCTGAGCCTTGCGGCCGGCGCCGTCTTCGGCCTCGCGGTCGGCACGCTGCTGGTTTCCTTCGCCTCCAGCATCGGCGCCCTGGCGGCCTTCCTGGTCGTGCGCTATCTGCTGCGCGATATCGTTCAGCGCCGCTTCGGCGCGAAGCTGCGCGCGCTCAACGCGGGCGTAGAGCGCGATGGGGCGTTCTATCTTTTCGCGCTGCGCCTGGTGCCGGCCGTGCCGTTCTTCGTCGTCAACCTGACCATGCCGTTGACGCCGATCCGGCCATGGACCTACTACTGGGTGAGCCAGCTCGGCATGCTGGCGGGCACGGTGGTCTACATCAATGCCGGGACCCAGCTCGCGCGCGTCGAGACCATTGGAGACGTTCTCTCGCTGCCGCTGATCGCCTCCCTCACCCTGCTGGGCGTATTTCCCTTTCTTGCCCGGGCCGCGCTCGATGCGTTCAGAAGCCGAAGGCTCCTTGCCCGCTATCCGAAGCCGGCTCGATTCGACCGCAATCTGGTCGTGATCGGCGCCGGCTCCGCCGGGCTCGTCTGCGCATACATCGCTGCGACGGTGAAGGCCAAGGTGACTTTGGTCGAGCGCAACCGCATGGGTGGCGATTGCCTCAATACCGGCTGCGTTCCGTCCAAGGCGCTGATCCGATCGGCCAGGCTTTTCTCGCATGTCCGCCGCGGCCGGGAATTCGGCGTGGCGAATGCAACCATCACGTTTGAATTCGCCGATTTGATGGCACGAGTGCGGCGCGTGATCGCCAGAGTAGCCCCGCACGATTCGGTCGAGCGCTATGCAGCGCTCGGGGTCGAATGCATCGAAGGCGACGCCACGATCGCAACGCCCTATCGGGTCGACATCCGCACCGCGCAAGGCATGCGTTCGCTCACAACGCGTGCCATCGTGGTGGCGACCGGTGCCCGTCCGTTCATTCCGCCGCTTGCGGGTATCGACCCGGTGCAATGCCTCACCTCGGACAGCGTGTGGGACCTGCACGAGCTGCCGCGGCGCCTGCTGGTGCTGGGAGGCGGTCCGATCGGCTGCGAGCTGGCGCAGTGCTTCGCCCGCCTGGGCTCGGAAGTGACCCTGGTCGAAATGCAGCCGCGACTGCTGTTCAAGGAAGACGCCGAGGTCTCGAGCCTCATCGCCGAGCGTTTCGCGCAGGAGGGAATACGGGTGCTGACGAGCCATACGGCGAAGCGCTTGGTCGACGACGCCAAGACCCCTTTCCTGGTGTGCGCGCACGGCGACGACGAGATTCGGATCGAGTTCGACCGTGTGCTGTGCGCACTGGGACGTAAACCGCACACCGGGAATCTCGGTCTCGAAGCTCTGGGCATCGGTCTCACCCCAGCCGGCGCGGTGGAAGTCGACGACTACGGCCGCACCCGCGTGCCTACCATCTTCGCCTGCGGCGATGTCACCGGGGGCTACCAGTTCACGCACACCGCGGCGCATACCGCCTGGTACGCGACCGTGAATGCGCTGTTCGGCAGCCTGCGCCGATTCCGCATCGACACGCGGTCAATCCCCTGGTGCACCTTCACCGATCCCGAGGTTGCGCGCGCGGGCTCGAGCGAGATCGAAGCCATCGAGCAGGGCATCGCGCACGAAGTCACGCTGTATCGCCTCGACGAGCTCGACCGCGCGATCACCGACGAGGCCGCGATCGGTTTCGTCAAGGTCATCACCGTGCCGGGCAAGGATCGCATCCTCGGGGTCACGATCGTGGCGGAGCATGCCGGTGAGCTGATCGCGGAGTACGTGCTCGCCATGAAGCACGGGATCGGGCTCAACCGGATTCTGGGCACCATTCACGTCTATCCGACGTTTGCCGAAGCGAACAAGTACGCCGCCGGCCAATGGAAGAAGGCGCATGCGCCGCAACGCTTGTTGCGGCTGGTGGAACGATTTCATGCCTGGAAGCGTGCCTGACATGGGACAACATATTCGGGCGCACCCGATGCGCAAGCCGGCGCACGTCCGACTCGTCCCCGCGGAGCAGCCGACGCCCGGTGTCCGCTTCGGACCGGGCCGTATGAGCTTACCGGGCGAGGGGGGCGACATGAGACTCCCGGGCGAGGGGCCCCACGAAGTGGGGATCGACCGCAAGTCGAATGGCGCCAGGCGCCGCTGCTCCGGCGGTTCAGCTTGCTCGACCGTTCATGAGGCGCCCCGCTTGCGGGGATCGACCGCAAAGCGAACTGCGGCCAGGCCGCCGACGGCTTGGCGTTCGCGACTCAATCATGGCCCGGAGGCGGCCGCATGAGCCACCATCCGGCCCGGCTCGTGCCTACGGCCAGGCGGCCGGCGTGAGCAGCCGGTTGTCGGTCGTGGTGCCCGCGCTCGACGAGGCGCTGCATCTGGGGGCGACGCTGGCAGCCCTTGCGCCGGCGCGGGCACGGGGTGCGGAAGTGCTCGTCGTCGACGGCGGCAGCAGCGACGAGACCGTGGCGTTCGCGCGGCCCCTGGCCGATCGCGTGTTGCATTCGCCGCGCGGGCGCGCCGTGCAGCTCAATGCGGGCGCGGCCGCGGCCCGGGGCGAGATCCTGCTTTTCCTGCACGCCGATTCGATCGTGCCCCCCGCATTCGATCGCGCCATCGAAGCGGCCGTGGCGGGTCACGCATGGGCCTGGGGACGGTTCGACGTGCGCATCGACGGGGGCCCTCGTGTGCTTGCGCTGGTGGCGCGGATGATGAACTTGCGCTCGCGTCTCACCGGCATTGCCACCGGAGATCAGGCCCTGTTCGCCACGCGGGCGCTCTTCGAGCGCGCCGGCCGCTTCCCCGTGCAAGCGCTGATGGAGGACATCGCATTCTGCCGCCATGCCAAGCGCATTGCGGCTCCGATCCGGTTGCGCGAAACGGTGCTGACCTCGGGCCGGCGCTGGGCGCGGCACGGCGTCGTGCGTACGATCCTGCTCATGTGGCGGCTGCGACTGGCCTATTTCCTCGGCGCCGATCCGGCTCGGCTCGCCGCCCGCTATCGCGATGTCCGTTGACCCGGATCTCGCGCTGCTGATCTTTGCGCGCGCGCCTGTTCCCGGTGGCGCCAAGTCGCGTCTGATCCCGAGCCTCGGCGCCGAAGGCGCGGCGCTGTTGCAGCAACGAATGACCCGACGCGTGCTCGAGACCGCCACCGCGGCCGCTGTCGGCGCGGTATTCCTCTGGTGCACGCCGTCTGCGCGCCACCCGTTCTTCGTTGCCTGCCGCGCAGCGTACGACGTGGCGCTGCGCACGCAGAGCGGCGCAGACCTCGGCCAGCGCCTGCTGGGCGCACACGATCGGACCTTCCGCTCGTACGCTCGGCTGCTTGTAATAGGCACCGACTGCCCGCTGTTGAGTAGACAGGATCTGCACGCGGCCCGGACGGAACTTCGGCGCAGCGATGCCGTCGTAATCCCGTCGGAAGACGGCGGCTACGTCCTGCTGGGGCTGGCGCGCCCTTGCCCCGAGGTATTTCGGGATATCGACTGGGGCAGCGCCCGGGTGCTCGAGCAGACCCTCGCGCGCTTGCGGGAAAACGGCCGTTCCTGGCGCCTACTACCGCCGCTGTGGGACGTCGACCGTGAAGAGGATGTCGTGCGCCTCGCCGCTTGCCTGCCCGATATGGTCGCTGACCTGCCAACCCATTTTCGGCTTGCGCGTTAAGGGCCAACTGGCACAATACGCGCTTTTTACACTTGGAGAGGATTGTTCTTTATGTCCGATCTGGCCGCTGTTCAGGCCTCGCAACAGTCCCAGGCGCAGTTACCGCTGCATTGGTACTTCGACGAGCGCATCGCCGCGCTGGAACAGCGCCTGCTGTTTGCGGCGGGGCCGGGATATGTCGGACATGAGCTGCTGGTGCCGGAGCGCGGTGACTTTCATAGCCTCGACTGGTCGGGCGATTCGCACGTGCTCGTGCGCAACGAGCACGGCGTCGAATTGCTCAGCAACGTGTGCCGGCATCGCCAGTCGACCATCCTTAAAGGCCGGGGCAACACCCGCGCACTGGTGTGTCCGCTGCATCGCTGGACGTACGGCCTGGACGGAAGGCTGCTCGGAGCGCCGCATTTCCCTCTGCGTCCCTGCCTGGATCTGGCGCGCGTTCGCACCGGGTGCTGGAACGGCCTGTTGTTTCGCGGCCCGCGCGATCCGGCAAAGGATCTTGCGCCCGTGCGCTGCCAGGAGCTTCTACGCTTCGATGGATTCGTATTCGACCGCGTGGAAACAACCGAGTACCGATTCAACTGGAAGACCTTCATCGAGGTCTACCTGGAGGATTACCACGTCGAACCGTTCCATCCCGGCCTGAGCAACTTCGTCGACTGCAATCATCTCGAATGGGACCTCGGCGACTGGTACAGCGTTCAGGTCGTAGGCGTGAACCGGGCGCTGCAACGGCCCGGCACGCCCGTCTACCGGCAATGGCACGAGCAGGTGCTCAAGCAAGGCAACGGAGAAGCCCCCGCGATCGGCGCCATCTGGATGGTGTACTACCCGAACGTGATGATCGAGTGGTATCCGTACGTGCTGGTCGTGAGTACCGTGCTGCCGCGCGGTCCGGAAGCATGCACCAACGTGGTCGAGTTCTACTTTCCGGAAGAGATCGCATTGTTCGATCGCGACTTCGTCGAGGCCGAGCGCAAGGCCTATCTCGAAACCGCGGCCGAAGACGAAGTCATCTGTGATCGTATGACCGAGGGTCGGCGCGCCCTGTTCGTCCAGGGGCTGAACGACGTGGGTCCGTACCAGTCGCCGATGGAAGACGGCATGCGGCACTTCCACGAGTTCCTGCAGCGCGAGCTGGCGCAGCACCTGTAGAATCCCTCTCGACACGGCCCGCAAAAAAAGGGCGCGGTCGCCCGCGCCCAAGGAGGGGTCTCGAGCGCGCATCAGAGCGGCGGCGCAAGCGCTTTGTATTCCCGCTGGTGGCGGCTGCGTTCGGCGTTCCTGACCGCATCGCCCAGCGATCCGCAGCGGCGCGATGCTTGCGGGCCGGCCTCGTCGCAGAGGACGAGCAGGTCGCTGCAAAGCAGAAGCGCCTTCCCTGGCGCGGGTCGGCATCGGGGCGAGCGCGTTGCCGATGTGTTTTCGTTCTGAGCCGGCTTCATGGTGTGCTTTCCGGTCGAATCTGCGGTGCGCATTGGCAGGCATTGTGTCGTGCCGCCGTGCGACTGCGAATAGGACATCGGTATTAGGCAGCGGCGCCCGGGAAGCTCATGTCGCCGCCCCTCGCCCGGTAAGCTCGGGCCGCCGTGGTCCGGGTATTCCCGGCCTCACCCCGGAGGAAGAGGGGAGCCCTTCAATGCCGCTGTCCTAGCACCGAGGTCGTATTCCTTCTCGCCCACCCGGGGCTATACTGGCCGCAACGAGCGCGAAATGACATCGACAAATGGGGCGTTCGTTCTGGCGAAGGGGAGGCGGCAATGAAGATCCTGGTCGTGGATGATCATCCACTGATTCTCGAAGCGCTCAAGCAAGTGCTGCGCGACCTTCATCCCGATATCGAAGTGCTGGAGGCTCGCGATGCAACCCAGGCGATCGAA
>WHTS01000053.1:38046-40319 GCA_009377585.1 Betaproteobacteria bacterium | reverse complement strand
CACTGCGCGTGCGATCCTCATGGCTTGTGATCCATTTGCGGCGGGTTCAGCGTGATCCATGCCAGCTCGCATTCTGCGCGCAGATTGGGTTGTGCGGCACCCGGTTCCGTGCCGTTGTTCACCCGTTGCAGCACGCACTGGTTGATGTCGAACGCGCCCACGTTCTGCTTTTCCAGCAAGTGGAAGAAACGCATCAGCTCGCCCTCGTGCGCCAGCCGCAGGTTGAGCTTCATCAGCGACTGTGCCATGCCGAGCCGCGCCGCGTTCAGCTCCGGGGCATGAGGGTAGGGTTGCTGCGTGCTGATCTGGTATTCGGCGCCGAACATTTGCGCTTGCTGGTTCGCCGTGCGCAGCGCCTCCAGCCAGTTGATGCGTTCCTCCGGACCGATCAGGCCGTGCGTGCGCAGATCCTCGAACGCCGGCAGGAAGCGCACGATCAAGTCGCGCTCTTCGCCCGAGCGCTGGAAGCGGGTGCGGGCCTCCTTGAGCTGCGTCTCCTGTACGCTCAGCGTGCGCTGGGCCTGCTTGATCTGCGCGCGCGTCCAGGACACGGCGCCCGCCCCCGCAATACCCACGATCAACAGCACCGCGAATGGCAGCTTGAGCGCATTGAGATGTCGGATGGTGAGCATTATGCCGGCGGGTTCAATACGAGATGAACACGAAACGGCGCCGAGGTGGGCCGGTTGACGCTCTCGCTGGTGGAGCCCGAGAGCGCCATGCTGGGGCTGACGTTCAACGGCAGCGCCACGACGTTGACTTGCGCGACCGCCGGGTCCTGGCGCAGCGTTTCGGCAAAGCGCGAGATGGTATCGAGCGCGGCCCGGTAGTCGCCTCCGAATGGCTGGATCTCGGCCTCGATGAACGCGGATTGCTTGCGCTTGGCCGCCGCCGGCGCCCCCGGCGGGGCTGGCGGCTCGTCGGGCCGGCGTGTGCCAGTCTCCGAATCGAAATCGCGCAGGGCGTAGCGCCAGCCGAAGCTCTTCAGCTGAAAGGTCGGAAACTGCTCCAGCGCCCGGCTCACGACCAGCATCGCCGGCTCGGGCGTGTGCTTGACCGACTTCATGCGCTCGGCGGTCTGCACCGCCGCCACCAGGTTGTCCGCGTTGGTCGGCGTGGCCGGAAAGCTGCGTGTCACCTCCTGGTAGCGGCGCTGGAAGTCGGCGGCCTGGCTGATTGCGAGCGCCTGATCCGAGCGCAGGTCGTAGATCTGGTAGGCGTTGAGCGCGACCCAGGCGACCGAAACCCCGCCGGCGATCGCCGCGGTTGCATACAAGGCACGGCGCAACTGATAGATCTGAAAACGCTCCGTCACCGGGTCGGGCGCGAGATTGCCATGTTTCGGCTGCAGGCCGAGATAATGCAGGTAGAGCGCATCGGGCTCGTCCGAGACGATCGTCTCCGCCACGCCGGTGCGCGCGACGATTTCGGCGCTGCCGATACGGCTTGCCTGGGCGTTGGAGACTTCGCGTGCGATCGATTGCTCGAGACCCGCAAGGCTGCCGTCCCGATCGAGCACCACGACGGTCAGATTCTCGTCCAGGGTCATTACCCGCTGGGCGTGCAGGTACAGGCGCGTGTTCACGACCTCCTCGGTGAAGGCGCTCATGCGCGCTTGCGCGTCCGTCGTGTCGACCCGGGTCAGTCGGCTGATCCGCAGCTTGCCATGGCGCAGGAACGTCAGGCGCAGCCCCGAGCCGTGGCGCGCGACCAGCAGCAGGTTCGGGTTGGACGGGGCGATCTTCTGGCTCAGGGGCTCGGCGACCACGGACAGCAGGTGAACGCCGGCCACCGGCAGGTCGTGCGAGCGAATCTGCGTGATCCAGTTGTCGGCCAGCTCGGGGTTTGTCAGCGCGATGAAAAGATACTGATCGTCGCGCCGCTTGCCGGTATCGCGTCCCTGCAGCACCGCGGCGCAGTACGGGGTGTTGCGATACAGCTGGCGCAGCCGCCGGTCGATCAGCTCGTTGCGATCGCGCCCGCTTGCGTGCGGCAGCAGCTCGAAGCGGTAGTCCTCCTCGACCACGTCGACCATGACGTGCACCGGCACGTTGTGTATGGCGGCAAGAAAGCGGTCGAAGACCTCGCGCCCTTGCTCGTCGTTGCGGAATGTCCGGCAGCGTCCGAGCCTGCCGTTGCGCGACATGGCCACGGTGGCCTGCTCGGGCGAGATGCAGATGAGGAGCTTGTCGGCCATCTATGCGCTACCCAGAAAACTGCCCGCCCAGCGGGCACACGACGCTCCCCTCTCCCACCGGGAGAGGGGTTGGGGG
>WHTS01000053.1:0-37907 GCA_009377585.1 Betaproteobacteria bacterium | reverse complement strand
TCCCGGGGCCGCATGTCGGCGATCGGCGCTACGACAGGACAGGTCATATGTTCAATTTACCGAGGATATCGTACACGGGCGAGAGCACCGCCCACAGAATGAAGGCCAGGATCAGCCCGAGCACCATCGTAAGCGCCGGCTCGATGACCTTCATCGCCTTGTCGACCGACTCGCGCACGTCCCGGTCGTAGAAGTAGTTCACGTTCATGAGCGCGGTGTCGAGCGCCCCGGTCGCTTCGCCCAGGCGCAGCATGCGCACCACCAGGTTGGGGAAGATGCCGGTGTTCTGGAAGGCTTCCGCCAGGCTGTCCCCAGCCGTGATCTGCTGCGTCGCCCGGCGCAGCCCGTCCGCGATGACCCGGTTGCCCACGATCTCCTCGCTGTTGCGAAGCGCGTCGAGCACGGTGATCCCCGAGCGGTACATCATGGCGAAGAAGCTGGCGAAACGCGACAGGATGATCTTCTGCAGAATGGGGCCGGTCAAGGGAATGCGCAGCTTGGCGTAATCCCACAGGTAGCGCGCCTTGTCGCTGCGCCGGATCCAGACCGCCAGTGGAACGGCGATCAGTATCGGGACGGCGACGAGCACCGGCCACCATACGCGCACGGTATCCGAGACGAATGTCAGTATCCGCGTTTGGATCGGGACCTCCACCCGCATCGTTTTGATGAGCTGGGTGATCTGCGGCACCAGCCATACCAGCAGGAACATCACCACGGCGCTCACGACCAGCAGTACGAAGGTCGGATAGATCATCAGGCGCTTGGTCATCGAGTTCAACTCATCCTGCCAGCGCAGCGACGCGGCCAGGCTTTCGAAGACCTCCGGCAGCGTGCCCGCGAGCTCGCCCGCGCGCACCAGGCTCACGAACACCACGCTGAAGATCTCGGGGTGCGCGGCCAGGCATTGCGAGAGTACCTTGCCGCCTTCCATGTCCTCGATCACGGACGTGAGCACCTCGCGAAAGCGCGGGTTCTCCATGGCGTCGCGCAGGTCGCGCAGCCCGTCGATGAGCGGGATGCCCGAGCGGGTGATCTGCTCGATGTCGATGCAGAAGGTGATGAGATCGACGCGCGACACGCTGCCGCGGGCGCGGCGCGAGTGGCTTTTCTCGTGCATGCGGCAAGTGATCAGGTCGAGCCCCATGCGGCGCAGCCGCAGCTCGAGGTCGACCTCGTTGGCCGCATCGAGCGAGCCGCGTGCCGGCCGGCCCTGCTTGTCGATCGCCTTGTAGGTGAAGGAGGCCATGGGTCAGGCGGCTCTCCAGAGCTTGCCTTCCCTCACTTGCAGTGCGCGCATCGGCATGCAGGCCGATGCCGTTCGGCCGGCGCGGACCATGGTCCGCGAATTCCCGGCCTCACCCCCCAGCCCCTCTCCCGGGGGGAGAGGGGAGTGCGCTTGTCTTCCCTCTCCCTCCGGGAGAGGGATCGAGGGTGAGGGTGAACGACGCGGCGCGATCATGTATACCGCCCGGTCAAATCGACCGCGCGCGACACTTCGCCGATGGTCGTGCTGCCGTCCAGCACGCGCGAAATGCCTTCGTCCGCGAGCGGCCGGAAGCTCTTGCTGAGCGCGAGCGTGCGCAACTCCCGGGTCGTGGCGCGGCGTGCGACCAGCTCATCGAGATCCCCGTCCATGAGCAGAATTTCCATGATCGCCATGCGGCCCTTGAAGCCCTTGCCGGCGCACTGCTTGCAGCCGACCGGGCGGTACAGGCTCACTTCGCCCACCTCGCGCGATCCCAGCAGCCGGCGCTCTTCCGGGGAGGGCAAATAGGCCTCCTTGCAGAACGAGCACAGCACCCGCACCAGGCGCTGGGCGATCACGCCGATGATGTTGCCCGACATGATGTCGGGCTGTATGCCGATGTCGAGCAGGCGCGGAAAGGCGCCGAGCGCCGAGTTGGTGTGCAGCGTGGTGAACACCTGGTGCCCGGTCATCGCGGCGCGGAACGCCATCTCCGCGGTTTCGCGGTCGCGCACCTCGCCCACCAGGATGATGTCCGGATCCTGGCGCATGATCGAACGGATGCCGTTGGCGAAGTCCATCTTGATCGCATCGTTCACCGACGTCTGGCGCATGAGGTTGAGCGGATACTCGACCGGATCCTCCAACGTCATGATGTTGACCGTCTCGTCGTTGATCTCGGCCAGCAGCGAGTACAGGGTCGTGGTCTTGCCGCTTCCGGTCGGTCCGGTAACGATCAGGATGCCCTCGGGACGCGCCAGCATGAGATTGAGCTTCGGCATCGATTCGGGCGCCAGATTCATCTTGTCGAGGCTGATGATCGACTTCTCCCGGTCCAGCACCCGCAGCACGATGTTCTCGCCGTGGATGGTGGGCTGGGTGGAGACGCGGAAGTCGATCGGGCGCCCGTTCAGCGTGAGCGAAATGCGCCCGTCCTGCGGCGCGCGCGTCTCGGCGATGTTCATCTCGCTCATCACCTTGATGCGCACCGCGATGCCCGGCCAGTAGGTCTTGTGCAGGCTGCGCACCTGCTCGAGCACGCCGTCGATGCGGAAGCGGATGCGCAGGAACGCGTACTCGGGCTCGAGGTGGATGTCGGAGGCGCTGCGCTTGACCGCGTCGACCAGCAGCGCGTTCACCAGCCGCACCATCGGCTGGGTGTACTCGTCGCCGATCGCCTGCATGCTCTGGTAGTCGATCTCGCCGGTCTCGATCTCGCGCAGGATGCCGTCGACCGAGAGCTCGAAGCCGTAGAACTGGTCGATGCAGTCCTCGAGCTGGGCCTCGGCGGCCAGCAGGGTATTTAGCAGCACCCCCTGCCCCAGCATGGCGCGCAGCTGATCGAGCGCAACC
This sequence comes from Betaproteobacteria bacterium, assembly GCA_009377585.1. Lineage (NCBI taxonomy): Bacteria > Pseudomonadati > Pseudomonadota > Betaproteobacteria > Betaproteobacteria bacterium. The sequence continues at coordinate 35,086 of WHTS01000053.1, read as the reverse complement.
ACGTTGAACAAGCCGCTGGTGGCGACGGTCAATGCGCGCTCGTCGGGATCCCAGGCGATCGGCAGCACGCGATGGCGGCGTGCGAATTCCTGCGGCACCAGGCGCAAGGCCTCGGCGTCGGCCACAACCTGCGACAAGTCGATCGACTCCTGGCCGACCGTGCGCGCCATCGCGTCGCGTATCGCCGCTTCGGTGACGAAGCCGAGGCGAACGAGCTGGCGCCCGATCGGGGTGTTGTTCGACTTCTGCTCGGTGAGCCCGATGCGCAGCTGATCGTCCGTGATCAGGCCCTGCTGGACCAGCAGCTCGCCCAAGCGAAGTTTCTTGCGTTGCTCGGCCAATGCCGACGGGCTCCCTAAGAGACGGATGACGCGATGGACTGTGCGCGGATGCCGCGCCTCAAGCCGGGTTGCGAATCGCCGGGGGTTCGGCGTCCGACCTCATGCGGCGAAAATAGCACGGCTCCGCGCAGCGGGCGAATCGGCTCTATGGATTAAGCGCCAGCGTCGCTTCCAGGGCGCGAATGCGGTTCTCCACCGGCGCCAGCTCGAACTGGGCGTGGCCGCGAGATTGTGCCAGGGCCACGGCACGGCGGTAGTAGTCCAGCGCGAGCTTCGGCTGGCTCAGATGTTCCAGCCCGACAGCCAGATTGAAGGCGTAGTCGGGATTGTCGGGGGCGAGGTTGTGGGCCTGGAAGTAGGCGCTCTGCGCCGCCGCCCACTGGCCTTGCCCGGAGTACAGGTTGCCGAGGCTGAAATAGAGGAATGCCGAAGGCTCGCGCGCGATCAGTTGCTTCAGGCGCGCCTCGGCCGCGACCGGGTCGGCTCGCCCACCGATGTTGAGCAATCCCGCCTGGGCGTAGGCATTGCGCGGCTCCTGCTCCAGCACCCGCAGGTAGAGCCGACTGGCCGCGTCGCCCTGGTTCTGCTGCGAGAGCGTGGCTGCCAGCCCCAGCATGGCGTCGACGCTGCGTGGATCGGACGCCATCGCCTGGCGGTACAACTGTTCCGCCTCGTCCAGCCGGCCTTGCTCCAGCGCCTGGTACGCCGACAGGACGTTCGCGTCCACCGCGACCACCTGGGCGCCGCCTGCGGGAGCAACCCCTTCAGGCGGTTCGCGTGTGGTTGCGACCGAAGTCTTTGCCGCGGGTTTGGGCCGCGTCGCACTGCCGCGCGAAGCCATGGGAGGGGTTGCGGCGCTGCTCGGAACGGATGCCTGGCTCGGCGCAGAAGGTGCCCGCTCGGCCGCGATCCGTTCGCTCGCCGCGGCGCGGGGCGGCGAAGGGGGAGTGGCAGGCGTGACCGATCCAGCAGCGGATGGGGCCGGCGAACCAGCGGCCGCCCCGGGCGCTGAACCGGTGCCGGAAGGAGGCATGCCCGGCGCGGCCGGAGTCGCGCGCGCGGAGGGCGGAATGGGTGGCGCCGATGCAGCCGGTGGTGCGGGGCTTGGCGCAGGTGCAGGGCTCGTCGCAGGTGCGGCGGGCCCTGGCGGCACCGCCATGGGCCCGGTCGCCGGCAAGGGCGGCTCGGCCGGTCTCGGCGCCGCGGCGACCTTTGGCGCCGGGGACGGAGGCGGCGGCGAGCTCGGCTGGGCGACGAACAGGCCCGGGTTGGTGATCTGCAGGTACAGGTAGACGCCGTAACCGATGGCAAACAGACCGGCGGCGGTGCTGAAGGCGACCAGCGGCCGGCGCCCGAGCCAGTCGAGGAGGCCCGGCCCGCTCCGCGCCGTTCGAGCCGGGCGAGCGCCGGCCCGGAAAACCGTTTGCGCCTGTTGCGGTCTGGGCGCCGCATGGCGCTCCCCGCCGTCTTCGTCGCTCAACGGCTGCGCCCGCGTCGAGGCGCGCGGCGCGGGTTGCACCGGCTCCAGGGTCAGCTCGCCCGGAGCGGCCGGACGATCGCCACTGTCCGCGCCCGTTTCGCCATGCGTCGCACCCGCCGCCTCGCGATTCCTGGCGGCGTTTTGCAGGGCTTTGAGCAACAGGCTCATGGCGTTGCGGGTGCGGCAGGCGTTCCGGCGGGAGCCCGCATCATCTGCGGCAGGAAGCGCTGGTAGAACTGCAATTCGTCGGATTGCAGCGACGGATTGGTAACGATCGTGGGCTTGAGGAAGATCACCAGCTCGCGCTTGATGTTGCGGTTGTCGCGAAACCGAAACAGCTCGCCCACGCCGCCGAGGTAATCGGCCCCCGGGATCTGCTCGCGATTATGCCGGATGTCGTCTTCCATGAGCCCGCCGAGCACGACGGTCTGGCCGGTGCCGACCTGGAGCACGGATTCCATCTCGCGGATCTGCACTTCCGGCACCAGGTTCTGAACCTCGAGCACCGGATTGGGATCGGGCACGAAGCGCAGCACCCGGGACACCGAGGGCCGCACGGTCAGTGTGACCCGTCCGTTCTCGTTGATCTGCGGCGTCACGCCCATGACCACACCCACAGACACTGTTTTTGCCGTCGTGGTTACGGCGGTGACCGTCCCGGCGTCGGCCACTTGGTTGACGGACGAGCTGATTTCGAAATAGACGACGTTGTCGACCACCTTGAGCAATGCCGTCTGGTTGTTCATCGCCATCAGCTTCGGGCTCGACAGCACGCGCGTGTTGCCGAATTCCTCCAGCAGGCGCACGGTGGCCGATATGTTGCCGATGCCCGAATCCGGGTTGACGTAGCCGACCCGGAACTGGTTGTCGCCGCCTTGCGTGAGCCCGGTGCCGAAGCCCGACAGCAGGCTTTGCGTCAGGCTCAGGCCGCCGGTTATGGGCAGCCGGCTCCAGTCGATGCCCGCCTGGTAGGCATCCGACAGGCGCACTTCCACGATGGTCGCTTCGATCAGCACCTGGCGGTGCACCGCATTGAGCACGCTGTCGATGTGCTGGCGAATGAGATCGTGCTGGCGTTCGGTGGCGAGCACGCTGACGGTTCCAGCGATCGGGTTGACCACGATGCTTTGATTGACATCGCCAGGGATGTCGCGCGGTGGGGTGTTTTCGATCACCTTGTCCAGCATCGACGGGGCCGCGGCGCCCGCCCGCGCAACCGCTTCGGCCTGGGCGATACGCTCGTCGCGCGCCGCCCGCAGCGCCTCGCTGCGAGCCGCCTTATCTTCCGCCGATTGCGCGAGCGCCTGGGTCGAAGCCAGGATGTTGCGGATGTTCTCACGCAGCACGGTCCAGAAGTGATTCTGCGACTTGGTGTTCACCGTGGTCTGCGATTGGTTCGTGCCTTGAGCGCCGCCCTGTCCGCCGCCGCTCGTGCTCGGCCCCCCCGTGATCGAGCCCGAGACGCCGATGCGCGATTCGCTGTCGCGCTCCATGTTGACGTAGTTGACCCGATACGTCTTGAGATAGGGCGTGTCCGGCTGCACCAGGATCGTGTTGCCCTCGTAGCGCACGCGCATGTTCACCTGCTTGCTGATGCGCTCCAGGATCGCGGGCAGGGTCTCGTTGATCGCATTGAGGCTGACCAGCCCGGTGAGCCCGGGATGGATATCGATGTTCTGGCGCGTGTCGCGTGCGAGCGCGACCAGCAGCTCCTTCACCGGAACGTCGTTGACGACGACGCTGTAGGTCGGCGGTTTGAGCGTCGGCTTGGGCACCGGCACGGCGAACGTGCTGGAACGAACCGGCGGCAGGATCTCGCCCGGCGGCGCCGGCGCGATCTTCACGTGGCCTTCCGTCGGTTCGACGGTTCGATGCAGGCCCACGCAACCGGACAGGGCGAGCGTACCGGCCGCGATGCATGCGGCCAGCAGCCGGGCTCTCGGGTTTCGAGCCGCGGCAGGATCCTCCCCAGCGCTCAAACGCGACGCAAGTCGCATCGATTCACCCCTTTATCGAGCTTCCTACACGGATTGCGCTCGATCCCTCACCCACGTCCCCTGCCCACGGAGGGGATACTCGCGCGCCGGACGCACCATGGTCCATCCAGCGAACGTTCTATGACCAGCGGCGAACGGGGGCGGACGCTCACAGCGTCTTGTTGCGGCTCATTTCTTCGCGAATCCCTTGCACCGTGCGCAGGTAAGGCTTGAAGGCCTTCAACGGCGGTGGCAAGCGATCGAGCGCATTCTGAGCGGCTTCCCGGCTCCCGAAGCTGCCATACAGAACCGTCAGGAACGGCTTCTGTGCGGCGACTGTACGGTACACATAAATCTTCGATATTTCAATAGATTTGGCGATGCTGCTGAGATGATCCTTCAGCTGCCGTGGATTTTCCGAGCCCAGCAACTGGATGGAGTGCGTCTGGGGTGCTTCGCGCTCGAGCCAGGCGCGCGTTGCCGCGATCCGTTCGCGCAGCATATCGGGCTGATTCGGCGTGGTTTCGGGGCTATCCGGGGCGGCGGCCGATGGGGCGTCGGAAGGCCCCTGCGGAGCGGATTGTTGTGCTGTTGCAACAACGGTGTTCCGGACAGACGCGACGCTGCGAGCATCGGTGCTCTCGCTCTCGCTGGTCGTCGTCCTGGAGGCGGGGCGTCGGCCTGCTTCCCTCACCCCCAGCCCCTCTCCCGTAGGGAGAGGGGAGTTTCCCCTGCCCGGCGCTTCTTCCGGGGGGAGAGGGGAGTTTCCCCTGCCCGGCGCTTCTTCCGGGGGGAGAGGGGAGTTTCCCCTGCCCGGCGCTGCTCCCGGGGGGAGAGGGGAGTTTTCCCTGCCCGGCGCCTCTCCCGGGGGGAGAGGGGAGTGAGTGGCTGCGCTGCCGGCATCGGCGCGTACATCGGCATTCGCTCCCTCGTCCCTGGCCCCCGGCTCGGAGGCGGAGGGGGAGGTCCCGTCCGGCGCATTTCCTCCCCTCTCCCCCCGGGAGAGGGGCCGGGGGTGAGGGAATTCCCCGCTACCGGATTGCGCAGCGAGGATCGTCGCAGCCGCATCACTGCCACTGGATGATGTCGCAGCGGAGCTCGTGGGCGCCGGCGCTAGAGCCTCGGCCGCAGGCGCCGGCGATCGGGCCTCGCCCGAGGGCGCAACGGCCGGGGTTCCCGGGCGATTCTGGCCGACGGGCGCCGTGGCCGGCGCGACCGGGCGGTTCTCGCTCGCGGGCGAGAGCGTCTGGTTCTGGCGCATCGCCCAATAGAGCGCTGCGCCCGCGGCAACCAGCGCGGTAACGGCTGCGATCAGCCAGCGTTTGCGGCTATCCGAGGCCGTCGCCGCGTCGCGTGCGAATTCGCTGTCGCGAACGGCGGCCGCGACGTGCTTCGGTTGCACGGTATGGGTGTTTTCCGCGAACGCGGCCAGCAGCGCTTTGTCCGCGATCAGGTTGACGCGGCGCGTGAGGCCCGCGGAAGCCTGCGCGATGCGCTTTACCACGGGCGCGCTGAACAGATCCGGCCCGCGGTATCCGACCGCGCGCATCCGGAACATGAGGTATTCGCCGATTTCCTGCGCCGCCAGCGGCGGCAGCGCGAAGCTGTGGGTGATCCGTTCGCGCAGCTGCCGGATGTGCGGCTGGCGCAGGTTTTCGTCCAGCTCCGGCTGGCCGAACAACACGATCTGCAGCAGCTTGTGCTTGCCCGTCTCGAGGTTGGAGAGCAGGCGCACTTCCTCCAGGGTCGCGATCGGCATGTTCTGCGACTCCTCGACGAAGATCACCACCTGCTTGTTCTGCGCGTGGCGCTCCAGCAGGTAGCTGTAGAGCGCCTGCATCACCTCCATGCGGTTCGCGTCGCGCGCGACCTTCAACTGCAGCTCGAATGCGATCGCGTGCAGAATCTCCTCGGGCGATACGCTCGGATGCGCGAGGTAAACCGTTTCGATGTGGGCCGGCAGGCGCGACTGCAGCATGTTGCACAGCATCGTCTTGCCGGTACCGACCTCGCCGGTGACCTTGACGATGCCCTCGCCCTGCGCGATGGCGTAAATCAGCGCATCGAGGATGGCGCCGCGATTGCCGCCGGCGAAAAAGACTTCGGTGTTCGGAGTGATCCGAAACGGCGCTTCGTTCAGACCGAAGTGAGCGTAGTACATGGACTACTTGTCCGGCTCGCCGTCCTGCGTGCTGTAGTTCTGAATGCGGCTGTAGAGCGTGGTGCGATGGATCCCGAGCAGCCGCGCCGCCTGCGACAGGTTGCCGTGGGTGATCGCCAGCGCCGCTTCCACGTAGCCGCGCTCCCACTGCTGCAGGGTCATGTCGAGATTGAAGTTCTTCTGCAGCTGCAGGTGCTTGCGCGCCGCCTCGAGCAGTGTCTTGAAGTCCTGTGCGGGCGCGAAGCCGGGCAGGGCGATGTCCACGCTTTCGAGGTCGAGCTCCGCCTGCAGCTGCTCGCTCGTGATCTCCTGGCCCGCGTGCTTGGTGGTGAGGCGAATGACGATGTTGCGCAGCTCGCGCACGTTGCCGGGGAAGCCGTATTCGAGCCACTCCTGCAGCGCGCGCTTGTCGAGCTCGAACGGCGCGCATCCGGCCTGCTGGGCGTAAAACCCGCGGAAATGATCGAGCAGCATGCGCTTGTCGTCGCCCAGGTCGCGCAGCGGCGGCACGTCTATGGTGAACACCGACAGCCGATGGTAGAGATCGGCGCGGAAGCGGCCGCCGCGCACTTCCTGGCGCAAGTCGCGATTGGTGGCGGCGATGACGCGCGCGTTGCTCTTGCGGCTTTGCGTCTCGCCGACCCGCTGGTACTCGCCGTTTTCGAGCACCCGCAGCAATTTCGCCTGCAGCTCCAGCGGCAATTCGCCGATCTCGTCCAGGAACAGCGTGCCGTCGGATGCGTCTTCGAAGTAGCCCGAGCGCGAGTTGGTCGCACCGGTGAACGCGCCCTTGGCGTAGCCGAACAGCGTCGGTTCGACCAGGTTCGGCGAGATCGCCGCGCAGTTGAGCGCGAGATACGGCTTGGCAGCACGGCCCGAGCGGCTGTGCAGCGATGCGGCGACCAGCTCCTTGCCGCTGCCCGACTCCCCCTCGATCAAGACCGGAAAGGGCGCGCTCGCGTACTGCGCAGTCTGCTCGCGCAGCTTCTCCATCTGCATGCTCGAGCCGATGAGCTTGCTCACCTCCGGAGCGGCGCTCAGCTCGGCGGTGGTGATCTCGAGCGCCTTCAGCAGCTGCGCCTTGATCACCGCCGGCTCGCACGGCTTGGCGATGAAGTCGATCGCGCCCAGGGTGCGCGCGTGCTTGGCGTTGGTTTCGTCGCTCTGGCCCGAAAGCACCAGAATCTTGATGGCCGGGGAATAGGCGATCAGCTCGGCAATGAGCTTGAAGCCTTCGTCCGGTCGGTGCGGCGTCGGCGGCAGACCAAGATCGACGAGCGCGAGCTTGGGCGCCGATTCGAGCTGGCGCAGCAGGCTTTTCATCTGCTCTCGCGACTCGGCCACGTACACGTTGAAGTCGCGGCTGAGAACGAAATTGAGCGTATCGCTGATCAGAGGATCGTCGTCGACGATCAGCAGGTCGGGCTTGGAGCGGGCTGCGGTGTCCATCCCTTTCCCTTCTGGAAGATTCCTTGATTGGCAGGTATTGTGCCAGATCGACTCCTAACGAACACCCTCGCTGTCCGTGTCGGAGGTACGCTCGCCCGCGGCAGGGCTCGATTCGATGCAGGCGAGAAAGGCCTGCTCCATGTCGCGGGTGCGTGCGCGTTCGAGCAGTCCGGCGGGCGTGCCGACGTAGCGGATCGCACCCTCGTGCAGCACGGCCATGCGGTCGCACAATTGCTCGATATCGGCGAGCAGGTGGGAGGTGACGAAGAGCGTCGCGCCGCCCGCGCGCAGCCCCTGCAGCTCGCGCTTGAGCAGCGCGCGCGCCTTGGGGTCGAGACCGCTGCTGGGCTCGTCCAGGATGTAGAGCCGCTTGCCGGAGAGCAGGCAGGCCGCGAGCCCGAGCTTCTGCGTCATGCCCTTGGAGAAGGAGCGCACCGGCAGCTCCAGCGCTCGCCGGTCCAGATCGAGGGCGTCGCACATCGCCCCGATCGCCGTCTCGTGGTAAGGCGCCCGATGCAGCTTCGACATGTAGCGCAGGAAGTCGCGCCCGGTGAGGTAGTAGGGGGGCAGGAAGCGCTCGGGCAGGAAGGCGAGCGGGGCGCGTGCTGCCGTCGTCTCGGAGGAGACGCCGAACAATCGGATCGAGCCCGAATCGGCGGTGGCGAAATCGAGCAGGCACTTGATCAGCGTGGTCTTGCCGGCGCCGTTGATTCCGACCAGGCCGAACAGCTCCCCGGCGCGGACCGTGAGCGAGAAATCGGCCAGCGCGACGCGGCGCCCGAAGGTCTTGCGCACGTGCTCGAAGGCGAGCGCGATATCGTCCATCCCTGCTCGTTTCCGAAAAACGGCGCCAGCGTACCGCGACCGCGGCGATTATGCCTAGTCCTGCCGAGCCGCGACGTAAGGACGGTTGTAGCGGTTTCGGCCGGTCCGGGTCTCCCTTGTGCTAAATTCCCCGGATGTCGTCGCCCGACGCTCCGCTGCTCGAGCAGCTTTCCGCCAACAGCATCCCATATCGGGATCCGCTGGCGGTGCTCGATTGGCGCACGCTCACCCTCGATCGCTACTGGCTGCCGCCGGAGGCGATCTCGCTCAACGGACTGGCCGAGTTCGAGGCGCTGTCCGAGGCCGCCCGCATGCGGCTTTCGCAGTACGAGTTCCTGTCCTTTGCCCAGGCCGGCATCGCCCTGGAGCGGGTGTTCCTCGAATCCACCGCGCGGCGCCTGCGTCATGCCGAGCCCAACGCCGAGTACGCGTTCCTGCTGCACGAGCTGCGCGAGGAGGCCGGCCACAGCCTGATGTTCCTGCGCCTGGCCGCCGCGAGCGGTCTCGATGCGCCGGACTGGCGCAAGGCGCTGCCGCACCTCGGCCGCCCGCTACCGCGGCTGCTCGGCAACGACGTGGTGTACTGGTTCATGATGGTGGTGGCGCAGGACGTGCCCGACAAGCTGCATCGCTTCGTGCGCCGCCAGGGCGGCGCCGAGACCAGCGCTTTCGTGCGCCACATGATCACGCTGCACATGGTCGATCAGTCGCGTCATCTGGCCTACGCGCGGCGCAGCCTCGAGCTCGCGATGCAAGGCCGGGGGCGTGCCATCGTACGGATGTTTCCGCTGCTGTTCGACGTGCTCTTCAATCGCTTCGTGCGCGCCTATTTCTGGCCGCGGCTGGAGTTGTATGAGCGGGCCGGTCTGGGCGAGGGGCGCGTATGGCGGCGCATGGCGCTGCGCAATGCGCTGCGGCGAGAGTTCGTGCTCAAGCTCGTTGCCCCGACCATGCGGCTCGTTGCCCAGCACGGCATTCGTGTGCGGCTGCGTTAGTGGCGAGCGGCCGCCGCACGCGGCTTGCGTGCGGGCCCGCGTGGTTTAAAATCCGACCCTTTTGTTTCCGTCCAGCCCAAGCGCCGCAGTGCCGACCGATCTGACGACCGATCATCTCGTCGAGCTCCGGAACGTGACCTATGCCTATGGCAAGCGCCCGGTGCTGCAGGACATCGACATGGCGATCCCACGCGGCAAGGTGGTCGCGATCATGGGCATATCGGGATCGGGCAAGACCACGATCCTGCGCCTCATCGGCGGCTCCATCCGGGCGCAGCGCGGCCAGGTGCTGTTCGATGGCAGCGAGGTCGAACCGCGCAACCAGGCGGAGCTCTACCGGCTGCGCCGGCGCATGGGCATGTTGTTCCAGTTCGGCGCGCTGTTCACCGACCTGCCGGTATTCGAGAACGTCGCGTTCCAGATCCGCGAGCACACCGAGCTGCCGGAATCGATGGTGCGCGACCTGGTGCTGATGAAGCTGAATGCGGTGGGATTGCGCGCGGCGCACGCGGCGATGCCCGGCGAGCTCTCCGGCGGCATGGCGCGGCGGGTTGCGCTCGCCCGGGCGATCGCGCTCGATCCGCAGCTCGTGATGTATGACGAACCGTTCACGGGGCTCGATCCGATCGCGCTCGGCGTGATCGCGAACCTGGTGCGCAAGCTGAACGCGGCGCTCGGCAGCACCTCCATCGTGGTGACGCACGACGTGGAGGAGGCGCTCGAGGTGGTCGATTACGTCTACTATCTTTCCGAGGGAAGGATCCTCGCGCACGGCACGCCGGATGAGATGCGGGCGAACGTGAACCCCGTGGTGCGCCAGTTCGTCTATGGCGAGGCGCGCGGGCCGGTATCGCATCAGTATCCCGCCCCGCCGATCGCCGAGGAGCTCGGCGTATGATGTTTGGGCGCAGGCGCCTGTCGGTGCGCACGATCGGCGCCGATACGATCGATGCGATATGGCGGCTCGGCTACGCCACGCGTTTTCTCGGTCTCACGCTGGCGCACTCCGGGGCGAGCGTGCGCCGCCCGCGGCTGGTGGTGCGCGAGGTGTACTACACCGGGGTGCTGTCGCTGGTGATCATCCTGGTGTCGGGACTGTTCGTCGGCATGGTGCTCGGGTTCCAGGGCCACCAGACACTCGCCATCTACGGTTCGGAGTCCGCGCTCGGCGTGCTGGTGGCGCTGTCGCTGGTGCGAGAGCTCGGTCCGGTCGTATCCGCACTGCTTTTCGCGAGCCGCGCCGGCTCGGCCATGACGGCGGAGATCGGCCTGATGAAAGCGACCGAGCAGCTCGCGGCCATGGAGATGATGGCGGTCGACCCGATCGCGCGCGTGATGGCGCCGCGCTTCTGGGCCGGGGTGATCTCCATGCCGCTGCTTGCGGCCATGTTCAGTGCGATGGGCGTCTTCGGCGGCTACCTGGTGGGCGTGGTGCTGATCGGCGTGGACGAGGGCACGTTCTGGTCGCAGATGCAGGCGGCGGTGGACCTGCGCGAGGATGTCGTCAACGGCGTGACCAAGAGCATCGTGTTCGGCATCGCGATCAGCTGGATTGCAGTCTTCGAAGGTTACGACGCGCCGCCGACTGCCGAGGGCGTGTCGGGCGCGACGACGCGCACGGTGGTCACATCCTCGCTCGCAGTGCTCGGCCTGGATTTCATCATGACCGCATTCATGTTCCGGGGGCTTTGATGCAACGCATAACGCTGGATCTCTGGGTGGGTCTGTTCGTCATGGCAGGTCTGGGCGCGCTGATCATACTGGCGATGAAGGTCGGCAATCTCGGCTCCTTCAGCGCGCCGGAGACCTATACGGTGTATGCCGAGTTCGACAATATCGGCGGACTGAAATCGCGTGCTCCGGTCAAGAGCGCAGGCGTGGTGGTGGGACGCGTCACCGCGATCACGTTCGACACGCAGTCGTACAAGGCGCGCGTGCAGATGGAAGTCGAGCAGCGCTATCCGTTCTCGAAAGACACTTCGGCCGCGATTCTCACCTCGGGTCTTCTGGGCGAACAGTATGTCGGGCTCGAAACGGGTGCGGACAGCGCGATGCTCAAGGACGAGGACAAGGTCACGCTCACGCAGTCGGCGGTCGTGCTGGAAAAGCTGATCGGGCAATTCATCTACGGCCGGGCGGCCGAAGGCGGGGGCAAGAGCGAGGCGAGCTCCGAGAGCGCGGCCGGGGCGAAGTAAATGTACCGGCAAATGTACCGATGCGAGGCGCGCTAGCGGAACGTATCGGCTTTGCGCGCGTCGATAGCTCATCCGGCCGCTGGCAAGCCGCTCATCCACGAGGTTTCCATGAAAATTTTGGTCGATGCGCTGTTGTGCCTTGTTCTGCTGCCGCTTGTGGGCGGCGCGTCGGCGCAGGACGTCGCTCCGGATGTCCTGGTGCGCCGGACGACCGACGAGATCGTCGCCCAGATCCGCAAGGACAAGGAGCTCACGACCAATCCGCGCAAGCTGCTCGAGCTGGTCGATGCCAAAGTGCTGCCGCACTTCAACTTCACGCGCATGACGATGCTTGCGGTCGGCCGGCCGTGGCGCGATGCGACGCCGGGTCAGCGCGAACAACTGGTGAAGGAGTTCCGTACCCTGCTGGTGCGCACTTATTCCACTGCGCTGGAGCAATACAGCAACCAGACGATCGAGGTGAAACAGTCCGTGGCAAAGCCAGGCGATACCGAAGTCAGCGTGCGTACTCAGATCAGCCAGCCGGGCGGTCGGCCCATCGCCATGGATTACCGCATGGAACGCACGCCGCAGGGCTGGAAAGTGTTCGACGTGAGCATCGAAGGTGTCAGCATCGTGACGACTTACCGTTCCTCGTTTGGCGCGGAGGTGAGCAGAGGCGGCATCGACGGGCTCATCAAGACCCTGGCTGCGCAGAACACGCGGCTCGAACAGCGCGACGCGGGCACGAAATGATCGAACGCAAAGACGATCGCCTGGTGCTTGGCGGGCCGATCACCTTCAACGACGCGCTCGAGTGGCGCGAAGCGGTCCTGAAGGAGATCGATCGCGACGGGCTCGTGATCGATCTTTCCGGCGTCGGCGAGGCCGATTCGGCCGCGCTGAGCCTGCTGCTCGAATGGCGCCGGGAGGCAAAGCTGCGCGGCTATGGGCTGCGCTATGCCAATCTTCCGGCAGCGATCCGCAGCCTCGCCGAGGTCTACGGCATCGCTGCGCTGATTCCGACGATCGATATCCCGGCCTCGCATCCGGCGTAACATCGAAGTCCCGTGCCGGCGGCGAAGCCGCGACCGCGAGAATTACCGTGTATACCCATTCCCTGCTTCCCGGAGTGCGCATGATCACCCCCCACGAGATCAAGCAGTACATCGAGCAAGGCATGCCCTGCGAGCATGTCGAGGTCAGTGGCGACGGCCATCACTTCGAGGCCGTGATCGTCAGCGCCGAATTCCGCGGCAAGAATCGCGTGCAGCAGCACCAGCGCGTCTACCAGGCGCTCGGCGAGCGGATGAAAGCGGAGATCCACGCGCTGTCCATGCAGACGCTCACGCCCGAACAATGGCAGGGGTCGTGATGCGGGCTGCGCTCGCCGACCGAGCTCTCCCAGTTCGGGTGACGCTCGGTCCCTCACTTGCAGTGCGCGCATCGGCATGCAGGCCGATGCCGTTCGGCCGGCGCGGACCATGGTCCGCGAATTCCCGGCCTCACCCCCCAACCCCTCACTTGCAGTGCGCGCATCGGCATGCAGGCCGATGCCGTTCGACCGGCGCGGACCGTGGTCCGCGAATTCCCGGTCTCACCCCGGAGGGAGAGGGGAGCGTTGAGCGCGTCGCGGACATCGTCCACTTCGCGAAAGTTCAATAAGAGTGGACAAGCTCGTCATCGAAGGCGGCCGGCCGCTGGAGGGCCGCGTGGCGATTTCCGGTGCCAAGAACGCCGCGCTGCCGATTCTGACCGCGGCGATCCTCACCGAGGACACCCTGCGCGTGGAGAACGTGCCGAAGCTGCGCGATGTGGCGACCACCACGGCGCTGCTCACGCAGATGGGGCTGTGGGTGCGGAATTCGGCGCCAGGCGTCTACGAGTTGAGCGGCCATGCGCTGTCGAACGCTGTGGCGCCCTACGACCTGGTGAAGACGATGCGTGCCTCGATCCTCGTGCTGGGGCCGCTGGTTGCACGTTGCGGCGAAGCCCGGGTGAGCCTGCCGGGCGGGTGCGCGATCGGCTTGCGTCCGGTCGATCTGCATATCAAGGGGCTGCAGGCGATGGGCGCGGAGATCGAGATCGAGCACGGCTACGTCCACGCCCGCGCCAAGCGCCTGAAGGGCGCGCGCATCGTGCTCGACCTCGTGACCGTTACCGGCACCGAGAATCTCATGATGGCCGCCACGCTTGCCGACGGCACGACCGTACTGGAGAACGCGGCGCGCGAGCCGGAGGTCGTGGATCTCGCGCAATGCCTGAACGCCATGGGTGCCCGCATCAGCGGCGCGGGCAGCGACGTCATCACGATCGAGGGCGTGGAGAAGCTCGGCGGTGCGCGCCATCGCATCATGCCGGACCGGATCGAGACCGGGACCTTCCTCGTGGCGGCGGCGATGACCGGGGGCCGGATCGCGCTGGACGCGACGCGCAGCGACATTCTCGATTCCGTGCTGGAAAAGCTGCGCGAAGCGGGCGCGCGCATCGATTGCGATGGCGACAGCATCCGGCTCGAAGCTAGCGGGCGCCCGCGCGCCGTGAGCGTGCGCACCGCGCCTTATCCGGCATTTCCCACCGACATGCAGGCGCAGTTCATGGCGCTCAACACGGTTGCGGAAGGCACGGCGCTGGTCACCGAAACCATTTTCGAGAACCGCTTCATGCATGCCCAGGAGTTGAAGCGCATGGGCGCCGAGATCGAGGTCGAGGGCAACACGGCGGTGGTGAAAGGACTCGCGCACATCGATGCGGCGACCGTGATGGCGACCGATCTGCGCGCTTCGGCCTGCCTGGTGCTGGCCGGGCTGGTTGCTCGCGGCGCGACCCAGGTCGATCGCATCTACCATCTCGACCGCGGTTACGAGCAGCTCGAGCACAAGCTCTCCGGCCTGGGCGCCAGCATCCGGCGCAGCAACTAGCATGGTGAATCGTAAATTCGTCGTAATTCGTCATTCCCGCGCAAGCGGGAATCCAGACCGCGACTCCGCCTGGCCCCCCGCGTTCGCGGGGGTGACGAACGTCTGACTCAGGACACCAGCGATGGCTCTCACCATAGCGCTGTCGAAGGGCCGCATCTTCGACGAGACGCTGCCGCTGCTGGCGGCAGCCGGCATCGTCCCCGCCGACGATCCCGGCGCCTCGCGCAAGCTCATCCTCGCGACCAACCGGGCCGACGTGCGCCTCGTGCTGGTACGTGCGACCGACGTGCCCACCTATGTGCAGTATGGCGCGGCCGATCTCGGCATCGCGGGCAAGGACGTGCTGCTGGAGCACGGCGGCGCGGGCCTGTACCAGCCGCTCGATCTCGGCATCGCGCGCTGCCGCATGATGGTGGCCGTACCGGAGGGTTTCGACTACGATGCGGCGATACGCCGGGGCGCGCGCATCAAGGTGGCGACCAAGTATCTCGATACGGCGCGCAACCACTTCGCGGCCAAGGGCATGCACGCCGACCTCATCAAGCTGTACGGCTCGATGGAGCTCGCGCCGCTGGTGGGCCTGGCGGAAGCGATCGTCGATCTGGTGAGCACCGGGTCGACCCTGAAGGCGAACAACCTCGTGGCCGTCGAAGAGATCATGCCGATATCCGCGCGCCTGGTGGTGAACCAGGCGGCGCTGAAGCTCGAGCGTCGCAGCCTGCAGCCGATCATCGATGCGTTTCGGGCTGCGGTCGCATCGGAGCCAACGTCGCGAGTGCCGCGCCGGGCGAGTGCGAAGACGAAAGCGAGGGCGCGGGCATGAAGCGCATCGCGCGCCTGAACACGGCCGATGCCGACTTCGAGCCTCGCTTCGCGCGCCTGATCGCATTCGAATCCGCGCAGGACCCGAAGATCGACGCGGCCGTGGCCGAGATCATCGCGGCCGTTCGCCGCGACGGCGATGGCGCGGTCCTGGACTACACGCGCCGGTTCGATCGGGTCGAGGCCGCTTCGGTTGCCGCGCTCGAAATTTCACCCAAGGAGCTCGGCGCCGCGTTGGCGCGCGTGCCGCGCGCACGGCGCGAAGCGCTCGAACAGGCGGCAAGCCGTATTCGCAGCTACCACGAGCGCCAGCGGCTGGAATCGTGGAGCTTCACCGAAACCGACGGCACCCGGCTCGGGCAGCGCATCACGGCGCTCGCGCGCGTCGGCGTGTACGTTCCGGGCGGCAAGGCCGCGTATCCGTCGACCGTGCTCATGAACGTGATCCCGGCGAAGGTGGCGGGCGTCCCCGAAGTCGTCATGACCGTCCCCACGCCGGGCGGCGAGCGCAACGACCTGGTGCTTGCCGCCGCTGCGCTGGCCGGCGCAGATCGCGTGTTCACCATCGGCGGTGCGCAAGCGGTCGCCGCGCTGGCCTACGGCACCGAAACGATTCCTGCCGTCGACAAGATCGTCGGCCCCGGCAATGCCTACGTTGCCGCGGCAAAGCGGCGCGTGTTCGGCGTGGTGGGTATCGACATGGTCGCCGGGCCGTCGGAGATCCTGATCGTGTGCGACGCGCACTGCGATCCCGACTGGATTGCGCTGGATCTGTTCGCGCAGGCCGAGCACGACGAGCTGGCGCAGGCAATCGCGGTCAGCGCCGATGCCGGCGTACTGAATCGGATCGAGCAGGCCATCGAGCGACTGCTGCCCGGCATGCCGCGCCGCGCGGTCATCGAGGCGGCTCTTGCTCATCGCGGCGCGCTCATCGCGACGCGGGATCTGGACGAAGCGTTGACGATCGCGAACCGGGTCGCGCCCGAGCACCTGGAGCTCGCGCTCGCCGATGCCGACGCCGTGGTCGAGCGCGTCCACAATGCCGGTGCCATTTTCGTCGGCCGCTACAGCTGCGAAGCCGTGGGCGATTACTGCGCCGGCCCGAACCATGTTTTGCCGACCTCGCGCAGCGCGCGCTTCTCATCGCCGCTCGGCGTGTACGATTTCCAGAAGCGGTCCAGCCTGATCGCGCTATCGCGATCCGGCGCCGAGCGTCTGGGACGGATCGCAATGACGCTCGCCGAAGGCGAGGGCTTGAGCGCGCATGCACGCTCGGCACGATACCGCGTACAGGACGCGCCCGGCTCGAAGGAATGAAGCCCGCCGCCGTGCCCGCCGGGAAAATTGGGGCGCACACAATTTTCACAATTTGCCTTCCCTGAAAATTGTGTGCGTCCCCAATTTCCCTCGTATGTTGGAGTATGGTTGTCTTCCCTCTCCCTTCGGGAGAGGGATCGAGGATGAGGGAAAATTATGCGTCATACGCACGATTTCCCTCACTCCCAGCCCCTCCCTTGCAGGGCGCGCATCGGCATGCAGGCCGATGCCGCTCGGCCGGCGCGGACCATGGTCCGCGAATTCCCGGCCTCGCCCCGGAGGGAGAGGGGAGCGTTGCGCAGAAAGCGGCTCGTCAGCCACTTTCCGGAGCATCCATAGGACCGACATGCCGCATCGCATACGAGCCGTTACGCTCGACCTCGACGACACGCTGTGGCCGATCGCGCCGGTGATCGAGCGCGCCGAGCGCATCCTGCACGAATGGTGTGTGCGCAACGCGCCGAAGTTCGCCCAGGCGCTGCCGCCGGCGGAGTTCTCGCTCTACCGGCGCACGCTGGCGCGCGACCAACCGGGAATCGCGCACGACTTCACGGCCCTGCGCCACGAGGCGCTGCGGCGGGCGCTGCGCCACTACGAGGAGGACCCGGCCCTGGCCGATCCCGCCATGGACGTGTTCCTGGCCGCACGCAACGACATCGAGCTCTATCCCGACGCGCGCGAGGCGCTGGGGCGGCTCGCCGGGCGCTATCGCCTGGCGGTCATTTCGAACGGCAACGCCGACGTGAACAAGATCGGCATCCACGAATATTTCGCGGCGGTGGTTAGCGCACGCAGCGCCGGTTACGCCAAACCCGACAAGCGCATTTTCGATGCGGCATGCGCGGGCGTTGCATGTTCCGCAGAGGCGGTCCTGCACGTCGGCGACGATCCGGATCTCGACGTGCGCGGTGCGATCGCGGCCGGTGCCCGCAGCGCCTGGATCAATCGCCACGGCCTGCCGTGGATCGGTGAGAGCGTCGACATGCTGGAGTTCTCCGACCTGATCGGGCTGTGCGAGTGGCTCGGGGTGTGAAGTGAAGCGTCGCACGCACGCGCGCCGGCGCCTTCGATGCATGGCGTCGATTTCACCACTCGACGCCTTCGCTGCATGGCGTCGATTTCACCACGGCGGCGCGCACGGTCAGGCCGGTCGCGGTCGCGGGCTTTCGGGTAACATTGGGCCGCGATGAAGCCCGCGGAATTCATGCCGGCAAGCCGGATCGAGCAATGGGTCGCGCGTATCGTGCGCGACGACATCCAGAGCCTGCGCCCGTATTCGGTTCCCGAATCGGCCGGGATGGTGAAGCTCGACGCCATGGAAAATCCGCACGCGTTGCCGCCGGCGTTGCGCGCGCAGCTGGGCGAGCTGGCTTCGGCGGTGGCGCTCAACCGCTATCCCGACCCGCTAGCGCGCGAACTGAAGGTCGCGCTGCGCGAATACATGCAGGTGCCCGACGCGATGGAGCTCGTGCTCGGCAACGGTTCCGACGAGATCATCCAGTTGCTGGCGCTCGGCTGCGCGCGCCCCGGCGGCAGCATGCTGGGAGTGGAGCCTTCGTTCGCGATGTTCCCGCTGATTGCGCGGGTGTGCGGTTTGCAGTTCGCCGGTGTGCCGCTGCGCGCCGATTTTTCGCTCGATACCGACGCGGTGATCGCCGCCATGGCACGCCACCGTCCGGCGCTCGTGTTCCTCGCCTATCCGAACAATCCCACCGGCAACCTGTTCGACGCGGCCGCGATCGAGCGCATCGTACGCGCGGCGCCGGGGCTGGTGGTGATCGACGAGGCCTATCATCCGTTCGCGCAGGCGAGCTTCATGCCGCGGTTGCAGGAGTTCCCGAACCTGGTGCTGATGCGCACCTTGTCCAAGCTCGGGCTCGCCGGGCTGCGGCTCGGCATGCTGATCGCGAGCCCCGAGTGGAGCGTGCAGTTCGAAAAGCTGCGCCTGCCGTACAACGTCAACGCGCTGTCGCAGGTGGTCGCGACGCGCGTGCTGCGCTCCGCGCACGTGCTCGAAGCGCAGGCGGCCGAGATCCGTAACGAGCGTAGCCGGCTGGCGGCGAAGCTGCAGGCCATGCCGGGCGTGACGGTCTATCCGAGCCAGGCGAATTTCCTGCTCTTCCGCGTGCCGGGCGCGTCCGCGGTGTGCGATGCGTTGAAGGCCTCGGGCATTCTCATCAAGAATCTCGCAGGCGCCCATCCGGCGCTTGAGAACTGCCTGCGCGTCACGGTCGGCACCGCGGCCGAGAACGACGCTTTCCTGGCGGCGCTGGCAGCGAGTCTGGGGCCGGCGCATGCGTGAAGCCCAGGTAAGCCGCAACACGCTCGAAACGCAGATCGGCGTGCGGCTCGATCTCGACGGCAGCGGCCGGGCAGCCATCGCCACCGGCATCGCGTTCCTGGATCACATGCTCGAGCAGGTGGCGCGCCACGGCGTGATCGATCTGGAAATCTCCGCCAAGGGCGACCTGCACGTCGACGCGCATCACACCGTCGAGGATGTCGGCATTGCGCTCGGCGCCGCGATCGCTCAAGCCGTCGGCGACAAGAAGGGGTTGCGGCGTTACGGGCATGCCTATGTGCCGCTGGACGAGGCGCTGTCGCGCGTGGTGGTCGATCTTTCCGGCCGCCCGCGGCTCGAATTCCACGTGCCGTTCGTGCGCTCGCGCGTCGGCGAATTCGACGTCGACCTCGTGCACGAGTTCTTCCAGGGCTTCGTCAACCACGCGCAGGCGGCGGTGCACATCGACAACCTGCGCGGCGCCAACGCGCATCACCAGGCCGAGACCGTGTTCAAGGCGTTCGGCCGCGCGCTGCGCATGGCGGTCGAGATCGATCCCCGCCAGCAAGGCGCCGTCCCATCGACCAAGGGCTCGCTCTAGCCGTCACGAACCGCATCACGCCCGCATGAACACGATCGCTGTCATCGACTACGGCATGGGCAATCTGCGCTCGGTATCGAAAGCGCTCGAGCACGTCGCGCCGCAATGCCGCGTGGTCGTCACCAGCGAGGCGGCAGCCATTGCGGCGGCCGAGCGCGTCGTCTTCCCGGGGCAGGGCGCGATGCCCGATTGCATGCGTGAGCTGGATAGCCGCGGATTGCGAGCTGCGGTCATCGACGCCGCGCGCCGTAAGCCTTTTCTCGGCATCTGCATCGGCCTGCAGATGCTGTTCGAGGCGAGTGAAGAAGGCGACGTCGCGGGGCTCGCGCTTTTCCGCGGCAAGGTCGTGCGTTTTCCGGCCGCTGCGATGAAGGACGCCGATGGCGCCAGGTTGAAGGTTCCGCACATGGGGTGGAACGAGGTGCGCCAGGAGTGCGCGCATCCGGGGGTGCGCCAAGAACGCGCGCATGCAATAGTGGGCGAAGAACGCGCCCATCCAATGGTGGGCCAAGAACGCGCCCATCCCGAAGTGCGCCAGGAACGCGCGCATCCATTGTGGCAATCGATTCCGGACGGCTGCCGCTTCTATTTCGTCCACAGCTACTATCCGCGGCCGGACGATACGGGCGTCGTGGCCGCAACGACGTGCTACCCGTTCCGGTTTACGTGTGCCGTGGCCCGCGATAATATCTTCGCCGTGCAATTCCACCCGGAGAAAAGCCAGGCTGCGGGGCTTGCGCTGCTGCGCAATTTTGCCGCCTGGGACGGCACCGTGCCGGCCCGGTCTGCCAGCACCAGCACTAGCACCAGCGCCTGATCGCGTTCAGTCGCTTTTCATCGAACCGAAAGTCACGATGGGTTTCCGGCCCCCCCGCAACCATCCTCACGCGTGCGGCAGATCGTCATCCGCATTCACCGAGCCGTTATGCTGATCATTCCCGCAATCGACCTGAAGGACGGCAAGTGCGTTCGCTTGAAGCAAGGCGACATGGATCAGGCGACCGTGTTTTCCGAGGATCCGCCGGCCATGGCCAGGCATTGGCTCGATCAGGGCGCGAAGCGCCTGCACGTGGTCGACCTGAACGGCGCCCAGGCCGGCAAGCCGAAAAACGAAGCAGTCATTCGCCGCATCGTCGATGCCGCGGGCGACATGCCGGTGCAGCTGGGCGGGGGCATTCGCGACCTGGACATCATCGAGCGCTATCTCGACGATGGCGTGACCTACGTGATCATCGGCACCGCGGCGGTGAAGACGCCGGGCTTTCTGCACGATGCATGTGGGGCTTTCCCGGGGCACGTGATGGTGGCGCTGGATGCGCGCGACGGCAAGGTTGCGGTCGAAGGCTGGTCCAAGATGACGCGCCATGAGGTGGTCGACCTGGCGAAGAAGTTCGAGGACTATGGCGTCGAGGCGATCATCTACACCGACATCGGCCGCGACGGCATGCTCACGGGCATCAACATCGAAGCCACGGTGCGCCTGGCGCGCGAGCTGAGCGTGCCGGTGATCGCGAGCGGCGGCATCACCGATCTGAAGGACATCGAAGCCCTGCGCGCGGTGGAAGCCGAAGGCATCGTCGGCGCCATCACCGGGCGGGCGCTCTACCAGGGCACGCTCGATTTCGCGCAGGCGCTCGCGGCGGCCCAGGGGGACGGAGCCTAGCAGCCGCACCCGGCGCGCCGGCCGCGGCGGGGCAGCCGAGCACCCATCATGGCTCTCGCCAAGCGCATCATTCCCTGCCTCGACGTGACCGGTGGGCGCGTCGTCAAGGGTGTCAATTTCGTCGGCCTGCGCGATGCCGGCGATCCGATCGAGATCGCACGACGCTACGACGCCGAGGGCGCGGACGAGCTCACGTTCCTCGACATCACGGCGAGCTCCGAGGGACGCGGTCTCATCCTCAAGGTGATCGAAGACGTGGCCGCCCAGGTGTTCATTCCGCTCACGGTCGGCGGCGGGGTTCGCAGCGTCGAGGACGTGCGCCGGCTGCTCAACGCCGGCGCCGACAAGGTGAGCATCAATACCTCCGCGGTACAGGATCCGCAGCTCGTGCTCGATGCCTGCGCGCGCTTCGGCTCCCAGTGCATCGTGGTGGCGGTCGATGCCAAGCGGGTGCCGGATTCGAGCCCGCTGCGCTGGGAGGTATTCACGCACGGCGGGCGGCGGGCGACCGGGTTGGACGCGCTAGAATGGGGCCGGCGCATGCAGGCGGCGGGCGCAGGCGAAATTCTCCTCACCAGCATGGATCGCGACGGCACGCGGCTGGGCTTCGATCTCGCGCTCACGCGCGCGTTCTCCGACGCGCTCGAAATTCCGATCGTGGCGAGCGGCGGCGTCGGCTCGATCGATCATTTCGCCGCGGGCGTGCTCGAAGGCCATGCCGACGCGGTGCTGGCGGCGAGCGTCTTTCACTACGGTGAGCTCACGGTCGATGCCGTGAAGGCGCACATGGCGGCCCAAGGGATCGTGGTGAGGGATCGAGGTCCGGCCCCGACCGCAAGCTATTGATCGTTCCGTATTGGACGACAGTCCAATACGGACGCGACGCTCCCCTCTCCCCCCGGGAGAGGGGTTGGGGGGTGAGGCCGGGAATTCGCGGACCATGGTCCGCGCCGGCCGAACGGCATCGGCCTGCATGCCGATGCGCGCACTGCAAGTGAGGGACGAGCGTGACATGAAATAGGGAACGCTCGATAAGTACGGCGCCAAGGCGCAAGCTAAGTACGGCGCCAAGGCGCAAGCTAAGTACGGCGCCAAGGCGCCGGTGTGACGGAAGAACATCCATGACGCAGCAGTGGCTGAGCGAGATCAAGTGGTCGCAGGATGGCCTGGTGCCGGCCATTGCGCAGGAAGCGGGCAGCGGACGCGTGTTGATGGTGGCCTGGATGAACCGGGAAGCGTTGCAGGAGACCGCCGAGAGCGGCAACGCGGTGTACTGGTCGCGCTCGCGCAAGCGCCTGTGGCGCAAGGGCGAGGAATCGGGCCACGTGCAGAAGGTGCGTTCCATCCGCCTCGACTGCGACGAGGACGTGATCCTGCTGGAAGTCGAGCAGATCGGCGGCATCGCCTGCCATACCGGGCGCGCGAACTGCTTTTTTCGCCGCCTGCAGGACGGCCAGTGGGTCGTAACCGATCCGGTGCTGAAAGATCCCGGGACGATCTACGCCGGCCACGCCGCAGCACCGGCTGCGAGCACCGGCACAGCGGGCACGGCAGGAGCGAAAAGCGAGTGATCGATCCCGGAATACTCGAACGCCTGGGGCAGACGCTCGGGGAGCGCCGCTCCGCCGATCCGGCAACCTCGTATGTCGCGGGCTTGTTCGGTCGCGGCGAGGACGCCATCCTGCGCAAGGTGATCGAGGAAGCCGGGGAATGCCTGCTCGCCTCGAAGCAGGGTGATAAACTGGGCCTGGTACGCGAGGTAGCGGATTTGTGGTTCCACACGCTCGTCCTGCTGACCTGGCATGGCTTGACGCCGGAGGACGTGCTGGCGGAGCTCAGGCGCCGTGAAGGCATCTCGGGCATCGACGAGAAGGCGAGCCGCGAGCGCTGAGCCGGCGAGCGCCACCGCGGTTTCGGACCCACCGGCACGGAAACGATGGAAAACTGCCTCTTCTGCAAGATCGTGCGCGGCGAGATCCCGAGCCGCAAGGTCTACGAGGACGATCTCGTCTACGCCTTTCACGACATCAATCCGGTCGCGCCGGTACACTTCATGCTCATTCCCAGGGAGCACGTGGACTCGATGGCGCACCTGGAGGAAAGTCACGAGGCGGTGATGGGACACATCATGGTGCTCGCGCCTCGGCTGGCCCGGCAGGAAGGCTGCAGCGAGGGCTTTCGCACCATCGTCAACACGGGCCGAATCGGCCGCCAGGACGTCATGCACCTGCACGTTCACGTGCTCGGCGGGCCGGCGGTTCTGCCGCCGATGCTGGTCCGGGTCTAGCGAGCTTTCGATCAATGTATTCGCGCTCGCTCCCTCACCCCTCTCCCCTCTCCCGAGGGGAGAGGGGAGCGCACAGCGGAAAGCGGCCATATGGCCACTTTCCGAATGCTCGATAAGGAGTCGATCATGGGTTCATTCAGTATCTGGCACTGGCTCATCGTTCTGCTGGTGGTCGTGCTGATCTTCGGCACCAAGAAGCTGCGCAACCTCGGTTCGGACCTGGGCGGCGCCGTGCGCGGGTTCAAGGACGGCATGAAGACCGAAGAGGACAAGCCGTCCGCGTCCAAGGCCGAGATTCCACCTTCCGCGGGCCAGACCATCGAAGGCGAGGTCAAGGAAAAGACCCGCGCCTGAAGGGCCGGCCGCTGTCTGCCGATGCGGCGGCCGCACTGCCGCGGCCGGCACGGTCGCCCACGAGCCACCGCAGATGTTCGATATCAGCTTGTTCGAAATGGTGGTGATCGGCGTGGTCGCCTTGATCGTGATCGGGCCCGAGCGGCTGCCGGGGGTGGCGCGCACCGCCGGTCATTTGTTCGGCCGCATGCAGCGCTACGTCAACGACGTCAAGTCCGACATCCAGCGCGAGATCGAGCTCGACGAGCTGAAAAAACTGCGTGAAAGCGTGCAGGATTCGGCGCGCGAGATCGAGCAGTCGATGAGCCGCGAGCTCGACCAGGTCGACCAGGAAATGCGCGAGCTGAAGGAACTGGTCGAGCCCTCGACCCAGCGCCAGTCCGAAGACGCCAGGTCGGAGGATATGCAGCCGGCGGCGGCAGCGCTTCTGCACACTCCGGCGTCGAAGCCCGACGCCGCGCCGGATACCGCGCCCGAGCGCGACATCGCACCGAAGCCCGATACCACGCCGAACCCCGACACCGCACCTGAAACGCCCGCTGCGGCCCGGCCCGGGATGCCGGCCGAGGCGCCCAAGAGCGCCTGATTCGGCCCGCCAAGCGATATGAGCGACGGCGCCGAAGATACCTTCATCTCCCACCTGGTCGAGCTGCGCGACCGGTTGCTGCGCATCATCGGCGCGGTACTGCTGGTGTTCCTGTGCCTGGCCTATTGGGCCTCCGACATCTATTCGCTGCTGGCAAGACCGCTGCTCGCCGCGCTCCCGACCGGCGGCAGCATGATCGCCACCGACGTGGTCGGCGTGTTCCTCGTGCCGGTGAAAGTCACGCTGCTGGTCGCCTTCCTGATCGCGCTGCCCTACGTGCTCCATCAGGTGTGGGCGTTCGTCGCCCCGGGCCTCTATTCGCACGAGAAGCGGCTCGCCGTGCCGTTGATCGTCACCAGCTCGTTGCTGTTCTTCATCGGCATGGCGTTCGCGTACTTCGTCGTGTTTCCATCCATATTCCGCTTCATGGCGGCCATCGCCCCGGAAGGCGTGGCTTGGATGACGGACATCGAGAAATATTTCAGCTTCGTGCTGACGATGTTTCTCGCTTTCGGGGCGACGTTCGAAACGCCGGTGGCTGTCGTGCTGCTGGTGCGAATGGGCCTGGTGACCGTGGAGAAGCTGAAGCAGGCGCGCGCGTACGTGATCGTGGGCGCGTTCGTGATCGGCGCCGTCTTCACGCCTCCCGACGTTATTTCGCAGCTGCTGCTCGCGCTACCGCTGTGCCTGCTCTACGAGGTGGGTATCTGGGTGGCCCGACTGGTGACGCCCGCGCCGGATGCCGAGGCCGCCGCCGAGGTGAAATAACCGCTTCGTGACGGCGCAGGCGGCGGGCGAGGCCATGTCAGCGCCCTCCGGTGGGGCGTGCGCCCGGTGACGATGACCGGTGTGAACGCCCGGCCGGCCCGACCAGGCGCGAGGAGTACGGGTTTCGTTGCCGCTATGGTACTGCTGCCGGTGTAGGGCGGCGGCCCACGGTCACCTTCACCTTCAGCTCCGAGCGCTCGCGCCGCAGCGTGAGTGCGGCTTGCGAGCCGGGCTTCAGCGCGGCGACGGTGTTCAGGAGGCTGGTGGTATCGACCACCGGTTTGCCTTCGATGGCCGTCAGCAAGTCGCCGGACCGGATTCCGGCTTGTGCGGCCGGGCTCGCCGGCATCACGTTCGCCACGCGCACGCCGCGCACGCCCGCGGGCACGTTGGCTTCGGCAGCTTGTGCGACGTTCTGCAGTTCGATCCCCATCCAGCCGCGCGTCACCATTCCGGTCGCAATGATGCTGTTCATCACGCTGTGGGCGACGGAGACGGGAATGGCGAAGCCGATCCCGAGATTGCCGCCGCTGCGCGAGAAGATGGCCGTGTTGACGCCGATCAGCTGCCCGTTGCCGTCGACCAGCGCGCCGCCTGAATTGCCCGGGTTGATCGCCGCATCGGTCTGGATGAAGTTCTCGTAGGTGTTGATGCCGATCTGGGAGCGTCCGAGAGCGCTCACGATTCCGGATGTGACGGTCTGCCCGACGCCGAACGGATTGCCGATGGCGAGCACGACGTCGCCGACGCGCGCCTTGTCGGCGGGCGCGAAGGTGATGGCGGGCAGCCCCTTCTGTTCGGCTTTCAGCACGGCAAGATCGGTCTCGGGATCCACGCCCACGATGCGCGCGGCGACCTTGCGTCCGTCCATCAGGGCCAGCTCGATCTCGTCGGCGCCTTCCACCACATGATTCGCTGTCAGGATGTAGCCGTCGGCGGATACGATCACACCCGAACCCAGGCTCGATGCCTTCTGCACCGATTCGCCGAACAGGTTGCCGAAGAAGCGGCGAAACAGCGGATCGTTGGTGGGCGCGATGCGCGCGACCTTGGTTTCCTTGCTGGTGAAGATGTTGACCACCGAAGGGGTGGCGCGGGCGGCCGCTTCACGCAGCGACACTGCCGGCAGGACCCGCGCGGGCTGTTCCCGGGTCGTCGCCGGTATCGGCTCGGCATGGGTCACGGGCTCGTGCACCGTGACGACCTCGCTGCGCGGTGAGCCGAGCAGGTCGGGTCGCAAGGTCGAGACCACGAACAGCACGGCTAGGCACACCGTTGCTGTCTGGGAGAAGATGAGCCAGAGGCGGCGCATGGCAAATAAGTCGGGGCGAAACGGGATTATACCGGTCGGATATGCCGACGCTGGTGTCCATCTTTTGTGCGTCGAATTTCGGACTCGAGGACACTAACCCGACATCATGGCGAGATCGTGGCGGAATGCTCGCAGCCTGGTGTCTGGGCTCGGTGGCCACCCGCCGGACATTTAGGCTCGGCGGCTATTGCCGCTCAGCGCGCGTTCGGCTGCGTGGGAGGTGGCCGGCGCGGTTGCGCGTAGCGCTGCGGCAGGGATTGCGCGGCCCTGCGATCAGGCACAAGCCCCTGAAAACCCGGCGCTAATGTTCGAAACTGTTAAGTTTTTCCGAGTCATCGGGTAAAATCCTTCGCTTTTGGGTTGTGGCCGGGGAACGCGAGCAAAGCATGAGCGAGAAAGAGCTGGATAAAAGCAAGCGCGGTTTCTTGGTGGCGACCTCGGTGGTGGGCGGCGTGACGGCGGTGGGTGCGGCGGTGCCGTTTGCCGCCAGCATGATGCCCTCCGAGCGCGCCAAGGCGATGGGCGCGCCGGTCGAGGTCGACATCAGCCATCTCGGACCGGGCGAGATGATGCGGGTGGAGTGGCGCGGCAAGCCGGTCTGGGTTCTGCGTCGCACCCCGGAGATGCTCACCTCGATCGAAAAGTCGGACGATCGGGTGACCGACCCGAAGCTCGAAGTCGATCAGCAGCCCGACTACGCCAAGAACGAAGCCCGTTCCATCAAACCCGAGGTACTGGTGCTCGTGGGCGTATGCACGCATCTCGGCTGCTCGCCGCAGTTCAAGCCCAAGGAAATGTCCCCGGACATGGGCGCGGACTGGGTGGGTGGTTTCTACTGCCCGTGCCACGGTTCGAAGTTCGACTTCGCCGGCCGCGTCTACAAGGGCGCTCCCGCGCCGATCAACCTGGAGGTGCCCCGTTACATGTATCTCGCCGACTCGAAGATCGTGATCGGCGAAGACAAGAAAGGGGCGTAGGCGATGGCTGCCATCAAGCAACCGGTCACCGGCGCAGGCCCCTTCAACGGGCTCCTCACCTGGGTCGATGCGCGCTTTCCGCTGGTCTCGATGTGGAAGGAGCACGTCTCCGAGTACTACGCGCCGAAGAACTTCAACTTCTGGTACTACTTCGGCTCGCTCGCGCTGCTGGTGCTGGTGATCCAGATCGTCACCGGCATCTTCCTCACCATGAGCTACAAGCCCGACGCGACGCAGGCGTTCGCCTCGGTCGAGTACATCATGCGCGACGTGCCGGGCGGCTGGTTCATCCGCTACATGCACTCCACGGGCGCGTCGATGTTCTTCATCGTCGTATACCTGCACATGTTCCGCGGCCTCATGTACGGCTCGTATCGCAAGCCGCGCGAGCTGTTGTGGATTTTCGGGGTGCTCATCTACCTTGCGCTCATGGCAGAGGCGTTCTTCGGCTACCTGCTGCCCTGGGGCCAGATGTCCTATTGGGGCGCGCAGGTGATCGTGAACCTGTTCGGCGCCGTGCCGTTTTTCGGCGAGGACCTGGCGCTGTGGATCCGCGGCGATTACGTGATCTCGGACGCAACGCTCAACCGCTTCTTCGCGCTGCACGTGATCGCGGTGCCGCTTGCGCTGATCCTGCTGGTGGTGATGCACATTCTCGCCCTGCACGAGGTCGGCTCGAGCAATCCGGACGGGATCGAGATCAAGAAGAACATCGACCCGGCCAGCGGCCACCCGGTCGACGGCATCCCGTTCCATCCTTACTACTCGGTGAAGGATACGTTCGGGACGGCGGTGTTCCTGGCGGTGTTCGCCGCCATCATGTTCTTCGCCCCGGCGATGGGCGGCTACTTCCTCGAATACAACAACTTCATCCCGGCCAACCCGCTGCAGACGCCCGAGCACATCGCGCCCGTCTGGTACTTCACGCCGTATTACTCGGTCCTGCGCGCGGTGCCGCCATTGTTCAATTCGCAGTTCCCCGGCGTGGCGGCGATGGGCGCGGCGGTGCTGCTGCTGTTCTTCCTGCCCTGGCTCGACCGCAGTCCGGTGAAATCGATCCGCTACAAGGGCGGGCTGTTCAAGGGCTGGCTCGCGGCTTTCGTGATCACCTTCTTCATCCTCGGCTACCTCGGTACCACGCCGACCACCGTATGGGGCCAGTTCCCGTTCGATGCCTTCTTCCTCGACACCAAGGACGTGGCCACCTGGGTCGCCCGTATCGGCACCGTCGTCTACTTCCTGTTCTTCCTGCTGATGCCCTGGTATTCGCGCCGGGACAAGTGTCAACCCGAGCCGGAAAGGGTTAGCGCCTGAGATGAAGAAGCTCGTTGCCTTGTTGCTGCTTGCGCCGGCGCTGGCGCTGGCGAGTTCCGCGGGCCTGAACCTGGACCGGGCGCCGGTCGACCTGCACAACCTGCCGTCGCTGCAGCGCGGTGCGAAGGTGTTCGTCAACTACTGCCTGAACTGCCATAGTGCCAACTACATGCGCTACAACCGGCTGAGCGACCTGGGGCTGTCCGAACAGCAGATTCGCGACAACCTGATGTTCGCCGCCGACAAGGTCGGCGAAACGATGACGGTGGCGATGCGGAGCCAAGATGCCGCGCAGTGGTTCGGCGTGGCGCCACCGGATCTCACGGTGGTCGGCCGCTCGCGCGGGGCCGACTGGCTGTACACGTACCTGCGCGACTTCTACCGCGATCCCGCACGCCCGACCGGCTGGAACAATCTCATCTTCCCGAGCGTGGCCATGCCGCACGTTCTGATGCATCTTCAGGGCGTGCAGGTCCTGAAGATGGAGGAAGGCAAGGATGCGCACGGCCACGCAACGCACACGCCCCGGCTGGTTCTGCAGACCCCGGGGCGCATGACGCCGGTGCAGTACGACCAGCTGGTCGGCGACCTGGTGAACTATCTCGTGTACATGGGCGAGCCTGCGGGAATGTCGCGTGTGCAGATCGGGATCGCCGTGCTGCTGGTCCTGTCGGTATTCATCGCCGTGAGCTGGTTGCTCAAGCAGGCCTACTGGAAGGGCGTGCACTGAAGGGCTTGGGAATCGATAATCATGATGACCCTTTACTCCGGAACGACCGATCCCTTTTCGCAGCGCTGCCGCAACGTGCTGTACGAGAAGGGTATGGATTTCCAGATCATCGACGTCGACATGTACAACAAGCCGGAGGACCTGGCGGTGATGAACCCGTACAACCAGGTCCCGGTGCTGGTGGAACGGGATCTCATCCTGTACGAGTCGAACATCATCAACGAGTACATCGACGACCGCTTTCCGCATCCGCAGCTGATGCCGGCCGATCCGGTGATGCGCGCGCGCGCGCGCCTGTTCCTGTTCCGCTTCGAGAAGGAATTGTTCGCGCATCTGGAAGCGATCGAGAAAGGCAGCCAGAAGGCAGCCGAGAAGGCGCGTTCGATCATCCGCGACAATCTGTCGCAGATCGCGCCGGTGTTCACCAAGCAGAAACACATGCTGGGCGACGAGTTCTCCATGCTGGACGTGGCGATCGCGCCGCTGTTGTGGCGGCTCGACTACTACGATATCCAGATGCCGAAGCAAGCCGCGCCCTTGATGAAGTATTCTGAGCGCCTGTTCAGCCGGCCGGCGTTCATCGAGTCGCTGACGCCGTCGGAAAAGGTGATGCGAAAGTGATCAGCAAAGCGACCAAACCCTACCTGGTGCGTGCCATCTGGGAATGGTGCACCGACAACGGGTATACGGCCTACCTCGCGGTGCAAGTGGACGAGAACACCCGGGTTCCCTTCGAATTCGTCAAGAACGGCGAAATTATCCTCAATATCAGCGCCGACGCCACCCACAAGCTCACGCTCGGCAACGATCTCGTCCAGTTCGCCGCCCGCTTCGGCGGCGTGTCGCGCGAGTGCTCGGTGCCGATGTCGGCCGTGCGCGGCATCTTCGCCCGCGAGAACGGCGAAGGCATGTTCTTCCAGGCGCAGCTGCCCGAACCGGCGGCCGCCGAGCCGGCGCGCGAGCCCACCGCCGCCGCCACATCCAGCCCCACGCCACCCACCACCGCACCCGCCGCGGGCGGCTCGAACGGGCGCAAATCGCACCTGCAGGTCGTGAAATAGCCGCTTTCGTGCGCCGGATTAGCTCAGTGGTAGAGCAACCGCCTTGTAAGCGGTAGGTCGTCTGTTCGATCCAGACATCCGGCACCAGCGCCGCTTCGAGGGTGCCAGCGCAGCGGCGCCTCGGCTCGCCTGCGGGAGACTTTATCGGTCTGGTAAACTCCAAGCAGGTAAGCAGCCTGCCCGAGTTGGTTGGCGGCTGCCGGCGAAATTGGTTGGCGGCTGCCGGCGAAATTGGTTGGCGGCTGCCGGCGAAACATCGCCGTTGCAGGATTCGAGTCGGGGCGTAGCGCAGCCTGGTAGCGCGCGTGCCTTGGGCGCACGAGGTCGCGAGTTCGAATCTCGCCGTCCCGACCATCGCGGTATCGCATCCGGCCTGGCGCGTGGCGTGCTTGCACAGAAGCGAGTTGCGCCGCTACCTGGTTGGATTCGTGGAGACTCTGGTACCCATCATGGAAAACCTCCTGGCGTCGATCAAGCACCGCAACGTGGTCCTGTTCGTCGGCGCCGGAGTATCGATGAACCTGGGGCTGCTGTCGTGGAAGGGCTTGATCGGCAAGATGGCCGAGGACCTCGGCTTCGAACCGGAGCACTACAACACGCTCGGCGACTACCTGGCGCTCGCCGAGTACTACAAGATCAAGACCGGGAGCCTCGGCGGGTTGCGCAGCTGGATGGACCGGACCTGGCACTCCGATACCGTCGACATCAGCGCCTCCGAAGTGCACCGGCTGATCGTCGAAACCGATTTCCCGATCATCTACACCACCAACTACGACCGCTGGCTCGAAATCGCCTTCGATCACTACAAGCGGCCCTACACCAAGATCACCAACGTCACCGACCTCGTGCGCATCCGCGAAGGCGTGACCCAGATCGTGAAGTTCCACGGCGATTTCGACGACGACCGTTCGCTCGTGCTGGATGAGTCGAGCTACTTCGAGCGGCTGGAGTTCGAGTCGCCGCTCGACATCAAGCTGCGCTCCGATGTGCTGGCGCGCTCGGTGCTCTTCATCGGCTACTCGCTCTCGGACGTGAGCCTGCGCTATCTGTTCTACAAGCTCGACAAGCTGTGGAAGACGCACGGCAAGTACTCGGTGCGGCCGCGCTCGTACATCTTCGTGCCCAAGCCCAACCCCGTGCAGGAGGCGGTGCTCGACCAGTGGGGCATCAGCATGATCAGCTCCGATCGGACGGACCCGAAGAGCGCCCTGGTGGAATTCCTGCAGAGCCTGAGCACGCGCAGCAACGAACCGCCGCGCTCGGATACGCCCAGCCTGCGCGCGGTCTGAACACTTCGTGTCATGTGCGGGCCACGCGCGCAAGCCGCGCGGCAGGCGCCGCGTTTGTGTTGCGAACAGAACAAGGAGTGAACGATGAAAATTCTCGGTTCGCCGGGAAGTCCGTTCGTGCGCAAGGTGCGGGTGATCGCCGCGGAGAAGGGCATCGAGGTCGAATACGTGGTCGACCGGCCGAGCCTGCCGGGCTCGCGCGTTGCGCAATTGAATCCCCTGGGCAAGATCCCGGTGCTGCTGCTCGACGACGGCGACACGATCTATGATTCCGCCGTCATCGGCGAATACCTGGAGGGTCTGAAGCCCGAGCCGCGGCTGGTGCCGCAGGACTTCGCGGGCCGGATCGCGGTCAAGCGCTTCGAGGCGCTGGGTGACGGGTTGGCGGAGGTGGCCGTGACCGTGTCGCACGACCTCGGCCCCATGACCGACCCGGAAAGGCGTGCGGCATGGATGCCCCGCCAGCACGACAAGCTGCAGCGTACACTGGACGCGTATGCCGACTGCATCGCAGGCCGAAACTGGCTCCATGGCGATGTCTTCGGGCTCGCCGATATCTGCGCCGGTTATGCGCTCTGCTACCTCGACCAGGTGCTGCCCTCGGTCGATTGGCGTAGCCCCCGTGCGCAGCTTGCCTCCTACGCCGAACGCCTCGAGGCGCGTCCTTCGTTCCGCAGCACGGTGCCCCAATCCGCTTGAAAGCCCGCCCGCCGCTCGACCCGATCTATCTGCTCACGGCGATCGTCGTACTGGTTCACGTGAGCTTCGGCGGCAGCCGGATCCTGCTTTCGCTGTATGCGCTCACCCTCGGCGGCACGCCGCTGGTGATCGGTCTGCTGATCTCGGTGTACGCGCTCGCGCCGATGTTCGTCTCGGTGAAGGCCGGGCGCATGGCCGATCGGATCGGTCACCGCGTGCCGATGTTCTACGGGGCGCTGGGACTGATGGTGGGGCTCATGATCCCGGCGCTGTGGCGCGGGTTGCCGGCGCTGTTTCTTTCGGCCGCGATCGTGGGCGGGAGCTTTGCCTTCTTCAACGTGGCGGCGCAGGCGCTCGCAGGCGCGATGAGCCCGCCCGAGCGGCGCTCGTTCAATTTCAGCACCCTCTCGATGGGCTACTCCATCGCGAGCCTCACCGGCCCGCTGGTGGTGGGCTTCTCGGTCGATCACGCGGGGTCGGTCTGGGCCTATGCCATCCTGAGCGCCATCCTGCTCCTTCCCGCCGCTATTCTTTCGTCGAAGCGGCGCATTCCGATGGCGCGCTCCGGGGGCGAGGTGGGCGGCAAGCGCAGCGTGCTCGACCTTCTGCGCAATCGCGGATTGCTCGCGATCTTCGTTGCCAGCGGCGCCTGCGTCACGGGCTGGGATTTGTTCACGTTCTTCATGCCCATCTACGGCACCCGCATCGGCCTGTCGGCGACGATGATCGGCGTGGTCATCAGCACCTTCGGGGCCGCGACCCTGGCAGTGCGGGTCTTCATTCCGAAGCTCACCCGGCGCTTCGGCGAACCGCGCACGCTGGGGTGGGCGATGGCGCTCGGCGCCGGTGCGTTCGCATCGGTCCCGCTGTTCGAGAACGTAGCGTTTCTCATGCTCGCCGCCTTCGTGATGGGGCTGGGGCTGGGCTGCGGCCAGCCGCTCACCATGATGATCACCTACAACCGTTCGCCGGCCGGTCGCGCGGGGGAAGCGAACGGCATCCGGCAGATGGCGAACAACCTGACCCACATGTTCGTGCCGCTGCTGTTCGGCGCGGCCGGGTCGGTGTTCGGCATGGGCCCGGTGTTCTGGGTCAACAGTTTCATTCTGCTCGGCGGCGCGTTCCTGGGCTCGAAGCGGTTCTGATCCGGCGTTGTGGCACCCGCCTGCGGCAGCCGGCGGCGCAAGAACGGGCGCTATAATCACCTACCCTCATGCAAGCGGAGCCGTGCCGGCAGCCCGATCGCACACGCCAGCAAGCCACCATGCAGCAAGCCACCATGGAATTTTCATGAACGATAAGCACGCCAAAAAGTCCCCCGTCTTTGCGGCCGGGAAGCGCTGGGAAGCCAAGCGGGATTCCAAGCTCTACGAGTCCGAAGTGACCGCATTGGTGCGCAAGATGCTGGAAGACCCGCAAATACTGGAAGACCAGCAATGGGCGTGGCGGCGCTGGCGCTCGGGCGACAACGCGATCAAGCAGGACTGAACTTTCCCTCGATCGAGGTGTGTCATGGCGCGACTGCAACCCGTCGAAACGTCGAAGCTCACTGCCGAGCAACGCCAAGTCTATGATGTCATTGCGGCCGGGCCGCGCGGCGGCGTCCGTGGTCCCTTTCTCGCACTGCTGCTCGTGCCGGAGCTGGCCAATCGCATCCAGCACCTGGGCGAGCTGATCCGCTACGACACCACGCTGGGGCGCAAGCTTTCCGAGCTGGCGATCATCGTCACCGCGCGCGGGCTTCGCTGCCATTACGAGTGGTACTCGATGATCGCGATGACGCTCAACGCGCACGCGATCATGCCGCCCGGCAATCCACCGTTCGAAGACTGAGTGTTCGGCTGGCAGAGGCCATGCGCCGCGGATTGCCGATCGCCGCCTTGCTGGTGAGCACCGTCTTCGCTCTGTCGGGATGCGGGGGCGGATCGGTCGCGATTCGCAGCGGCTTTCCCGCCCACGGCGCTCCGCCACCACCGCCAGCGGGAGGCGCTCACGCCGGCCTGAGCGTCAGCGGCGGCAGCGGGCTTGCACTTGCGCTCGTGCTCGGGCTCATCATCGCCGACGGGGTCTATTGCGCAACCAACCGCCTGCAACAGGGCTCGGGCGATCCGGCGCCGACCGAGGCGCCTCGTCCGCTGCTGCAGCGGATCGATCGCGGCTGGGTGGATCGAGGGCCTTGAGGGTCTCGGCCCGGTAATCGTCGCTGCCGAGAAATCGGGAGCTCAGGGGAAATACAGCCTGGATTGCGCTTGCGCGTCGCCTGCGCCGCAATGACGGGCTGCCTGACCTGATCAACCTCCGATCGGCAGATCGACGCCGATGTTTTGGGCGCGCGCCACCTCCAGGACGTGGCGTCCGGTATAGATATCCTGCAGCGCCATGCCGTGCGATTCGAACAGTGTGATGTCGGCATCCGACGTGCGCCCGGGGCGCTGTCCGATCAGCACCTCGCCGAGGTCCGGAACCTGTTCCCAGTAGAGCAGCCCCTGCTCGATCGCGGGCAGCAAATCGCCGCATTCGCCACGGGCCACTTCGCGCGAATCGACCACCACGCGTGCACGCCTGACCGTCT
The DNA here is from genome assembly GCA_009377585.1 of Betaproteobacteria bacterium. NCBI lineage: Bacteria > Pseudomonadati > Pseudomonadota > Betaproteobacteria > Betaproteobacteria bacterium. The sequence continues at coordinate 131 of WHTS01000053.1, read as the reverse complement.
CGAGATCGACTTCCCGCCGATCTAGCGCGTTGCCGCCGGCGGCGTTGACGTGTTGTCCGGGCTCGAGCAGGCGGCCGTCGAACACCGGTGTATCCGAGCGCGTCATGACGTTGACGACGTCCGCGCCGGCG
>WHTS01000052.1 GCA_009377585.1 Betaproteobacteria bacterium | reverse complement strand
GGTCAGCACAATCTGCAGCGCAACTCGCATTCGCATCTCCGCTCCACACGCACTGTACATTGGAGGCGTGAGACACAAATACGTTCTATCAAGAATGCAACACTACACTAGCGCCCCGCCATTCCCACAACGCCCCGCCATTCCCACAACAACCGGGAGGCGGCTTCAGGAGGAGATGAGCCATGCTTTCCAGGCACTGGGTTGGGTTCCTCGCGTCGTTCCTGCTTTTTCCCGCCGGTCCCCTACTCGCACAGCCATTCCCGGGCAAAGCCGTTCGCATCGTCATCCCGTTCTCTCTGGGCGGGAGCAGCGATATCACCGCGCGCGTGCTGGTGCCGCATCTCGCGCAGCGCTGGAAGCAGCAGGTGATCGTCGATCCGCGACCGGGAGCGGCTTCGACGGTCGGCACCGACTACGTCGCGAAGAGCGCGGCCGACGGACACACCATACTCTTCAGCTCCACGCAGTACGCGTACGCCCCGTCCACCTTCGCGCGGCTGCCCTACGATCCGCTGAGCGATCTCGTGCCGGTCACGCTGGTCACGGTCTCGCCGCAGATGATCTTCGCGCACCCGTCGCTGCCGGTGAAGACGCCGAAAGAGCTCGTCGCGCTCGCCCGCGCCCGCCCCGGAGAGCTCACGCTGGGCACCCCGGGCAATACGCTGCCTTCGCATTTCTTCCTCTCGACTGCGAAAGTAAACATCACGTTGGTACCCTACAAGGGCGCGGGGCCCCTCCAAACCGACGTCATGGGCGGGCACGTACCGCTCGGCATCGCCGCGATCAGCTCGGTGATGGGGACGTTGAATTCGGGCCGCGCCAAGGCCATCGGTGTCTGCGCGCGGGAGCGCACGCCGCTCTATCCTAGCGCGCCGCCCATGGCGGAAGCTGCTCCCGGATTCGAAGCCATCGCATGGTTCGGCATGTTCGTGCCGCGTGGCACGCCGCCTGCGGTGGTCAAGCGGATCCGCGACGACATCACCGCCGTCCTGAAGATGCCGGAGGTGCACAAGCGCTTGCACGAGATCGGCGGCGACCCGAGCCCGATGTCGAGCGAGGACTTCACGCGCTGGGTGCACTCGGAAATCGGGAAGTGGAACAAGGTTGCCAAGGCCGCGGGCATCAAACCGATGTGACGCGGCGAGAAATCAAGGTCGGTTCGTCACTCAGTCAAGCCGCGTGGGAGAAAAGGGGACGCACACAATTTCCGCCCCACAGTTCCCGCCCCGGCGGCTGCACAGGAAATTGTGTGCGTCCCCTTTTCCGGCAATACGATGCGACGGTGTGTCAGTGACGGTGTAGCATTCAACCGCCGCGACCTCGAGCGCGGGCGAGTCGGTTCGAAAAACGCCAAGGAGGATGGCTATGCGTGGGTCCGCAATCGTCGCAAGTGCCGCACTGGTCTCTGGCCTGGCCGTCACGCAGCCCAACGCGCAGGCTGCTTCGGCAGCCGATGTGGAGGCCTACCCGGTTCGGCCCGTGCGCATGGTCCTGGCCAGTGGCCCCGGTTCTGCGCCGGATGTCATCGGGCGCCTGCTGGGGAACAAACTTTCGGAGATCTGGGGCCGGCCCATCGTGGTGGACAATCGTCCCGGGGCCACCGGATTGATTGCCGTGGAAACACTGGCCAAGTCTGCGCCGGATGGCTATACGATTGGCATGTTTACGATGACCAACCTGATCGCGATGCTGATGTACCAGAAATACATGCTCGCAACCGAGCTGGGTCCGGTAACGCTGGTGGGCACGACGCCGTTTGCAATCGTGGTCAACGCATCGACACCGGTCAAGAACATCGCGGAGTGGATCGCGTACGCCAAGGCGCGGCCCGGGCAGTTGCGCTATGGGTCCACCGGCATGTACGGTTCGTTGCACATGTGCATGGAGGAATTCAACGCCATCAACGGCATCAAAATGACCCACGTGCCCTACAAGAGCGCAGTTCCCGTCATGACGGATCTGATCGCCGGCGAGATTCACGTGTTCTGTCCCGCAGTGCCCATGCTGCCGCCGTATATGCAGTCGGGCAGGATTCGCGTGCTCGGCGAGACCTACAACGAGCCGACCAAGCTGATGCCGGACGTGCCGCCGGTTTCCGCTACTGTTCCCGGCTTTTCGCTCTATGGCTGGTACGGCATGCATGTGCCGCTCAATACACCGCCCGCCATCGTCCGGAAAATCAATGCCGAGCTCGTCAAGGCGCTGAAGGATCCGAAGCTCGCCAAGCTGATGCTTGTGGCCGGTGCGGAAGCGGTGGGCTCCACGCCCGAGGAGTACAAGGCATTCCTCGATAAAGATAGCAATCACTGGACCAAGATGCTCAAACAAAGTGGCGCCACGCTCGGCAAGCCCCGGCCGTAATTGCGTGGTGAGGGCAGTGACTCGCGCGATTACTGCTGATTGAAACCCGCCTCAACCGGCGCGATTTCCTTCAGCCGCGGCAGCACCTCGCGCGCGAAAAGATCGATGCTTTTCTCGGTCTCCGCATGCGTCATGAAGCCCGAGCGGCCGATCATCACCAGGTGGCCGTAACCGCCGACGAAGTCGTACAGATCCATCATCTGCCTGTAGACGGTGTCGGGCGTACCGGCGAACAGAATGCCCTGTGAGACGGCTCTTTCGGGCGTCATGGCCATCAGGGCGTCCTTGTTGCCGAGCGACGGTCTCAGGTTGCCCGCCGCCTGCGGGGCTTCGGTGCTCTTGCTCTCCTTAAGGCGGGTGCGGTAGATCATCGGCGCGGCTTCGGGCGGCGCAGCGCCCGGCAGGAATTTGCCGAACTGCGGCGCCGACTTCATGCTGGTGTTGAGAAACCACAGCAGCTTTTCGCCCAGACGCAGGCCTTCGTCTTCGGTTTCGCCTACGGCGACCAGCGCCGCGTAGGCGAAGCGCTCCGTCGTCGACGGCGGCAGCCCGGCCTCTACGCGAGCGCGGCGGTTGGCCGCAAACGCGGCGCGGGTGCCTTCGGGGCCGCGCAACACCAGCGCGTGCACCATGCCGCGACGGCCCACATCCGCGGACGTCGATGCGTCGCCCGTGGCCGACCACATGCGCGGCAGCGGGCGCTGAAAGGCGGGCGGCCAGATATTCACGTGCCGGTGGGTGAAGTGCTTGCCTTCCCAGCTGAACGGCCCGTCGTGCGAGGTGAGCGCTTTGGCGATGAGATCGATCGCTTCCCAGTAGCGCTCGCCGTTGTCCACCAGGCTCACATTGCTCGACGCCACTTCGCTGCCGCCGGATTTGACGAAGCCGATCTCCAGCCGGCCGCGGCTGATCACGTCCGCCGTGGCGTATTCCTCGGCGATGCGCACCGGATCCGGGCGCAGCGTGACCAGCGTGCCGAGACTGAGGATGCGCGCCTTCCTCGTCTGGCGCGCGAGTATCCCCACCAGCATCGGATTCGCCGCGAGCAGCGAGTTGATTCCGGCGTGATGCTCGATGGCGACGACGTTGAGACCGCGCTCATCGGCGAGCAGGAATTCGTCGATACACTCCTCGAACAGATCGGCAGCCACCCCGGGATCGCAGTAGCGGTTGGGCAGGCTCGCGCGCACCGAGGCCGCGCGATCGAGCACATCCCGCGACACGTGGGGATACGGTATTTCGCACTGGTACCAGACGTCCATGGTGTTCGCCTGCCTTCTCGTTACGGCCCTTCCCCGCCTCTCACGAGGCGGGGTGGCGCGCAGCGCCGGGGTGGTGTGGTTTCAGGAAAGCTCGCACACGCTCGGCAAGCGCTTCGGGTTGCTCGATCTCGGGATGATGCCCGGCGCGGTCGATGCTTTCGAAGCGCGCGCCGGGAATCAGCCGGGCGTAGGCCTCGCCATAGGCAGGCTCGACCACGCCGTCGGAGGCGCCCCACAGCACCAGCGTGCGCGCCTGGATATTGGCAAGCCAGCGCTTCAGCTGCGGGTTGTGCATGTAAGGATGAAAGCCGTAGCGGGCCAGCGCCTCCCAGTTGCGGGCGCGGGTGACGAGCTCCTCGTCCTCCATGTCGTCGTAGTTCGGCGCGAAGCTGCTCGGATCGTGCCAGCTCCTGGCGACGACATCCTGCGGATGCGTGTTGAACACGTCGAGGATGTCGGGCGTCTCGCGGTCGCTCACCTTGATGCCGAGCGCGTCGACGAGAATCAGAGCGTCGATGCGCCGACCGGCCTTGACCGCGACTTCGGCGGCGAGCCAGCCGCCGAACGAGAGCCCCATCAGGGTCAGCGGCCCGCGCGGCAGGGTGTCGAGAAGACCGAGATAGAGATGAACGAGGTCGTAGACCGTGCCGAAATCCGCCGGCCGCGACGAGCGGCCGAAGCCGGGGTGCGACGGTGCGATGAGCTCTGCGTCACGCGCAAGCAGGTCGACGATCGGCAGGCGTGGATCGATGTGTTGAAATCCGTGCAGCAGCAGCAGCGGATTGCCCGCACCTGCGCGCAGGACTTCGAGCTCGACACCGGCGACAGATATGATCTCCGCGGCCGGCCGGGCGGTGACAGGGGACATTCGGAGTTCCTTGCGGTCGCACCGGCGTTGCGAACTGCAGAACCGGGACGTGACGGTTGAAGCCGCAATCGTATAATTTTTACGCAACCGTTGGTAGCGGAGAAACCGATGCTCGCTCCACACCTTCCCGGTTGCTTTACGCCTGCCCGGAGCGGTCTTCGCCGAAGCGCGCTGCCGTACCGGCCGCCGGGCGATCGTCGCGCACTTCGTGCGCGTCGCCGCTCGCCTTCGGTTTCAACTCGAAGCCGAGCGGCCGGCCGTGCAACGCCGCCTGCTCCTCGGCCGGGCGGTCGGGGTCCCAGGCCACCGCGTCGTAGCGCATTGCGTTGATCCCGTCCGTTGCGTGGGAGACGAGCCACACGATCGGGGCCCGCATCCGGTCGGGATGCATCATGTGCAGCCGCCCCGACGCGGTCGCCACCCGCTTCTCCTCCGGCGTGGCAAAGCCCGGCGTGTCGACCGCCGCGCCCGGGTTGAGGATGTTGACCGTCACACCCGTGCCCGCGAGATCCTTCACCCAGATCTCGGACGCCATCTCGAGCGCCGCCTTGGAGGCGCCGTAGGGCGATCCGCCGCTGCGGTTCATCGTGGTGAGCCGCGTCGTCACGTTGACGACCCGCCCCCAGCCCTTCGCGATCATGTGGGGCACTGCGTAGCGCGTCATGCGGTCGTGCGCGACGTAGTTCGTGTCGATCACGTTCTGTACCACGTCGTCGCCGAGATTCCAGAACTTCGCCTGCGGAGCGCCGACGAGGAAACGTCCGGGCCAGGCGTAGGAGGGAAGGAGCCCCGCATTGTTGACCAGAATGTCGAGCCCGCCGAAGCGCTCGTGCGCAGCCGCGATCGCGTGCTGGCAGTCCCGCGCATTGCGGATATCTGCGGCAACGCAGGCGAGTGCGCCGGAGACGGAGTCCGCCGCGCGCTCGACACGCGCAAGGTTCTCCGCGACGAGATCCACGGCGACGACGCGGGCGCCCGCTTCAGCCAGTGCCAGCGCCATCGCGCGACCCAGCCCGCGCCCGCCGCCGGTGACGATCGCGACTTTGCCGTCGAGACGAATGTTCTCTGCCATTGCTTTCTCCCCGTCGTCCCGTTCCATCGCATCAGGCGCAATGGGTGAACACTACCTGGTCGTCCTCTACGGAGAACTTCGTCTTGAAGCGCGCCGACATGTGCATGAGCTCGTCGAGCGTATCGGGCTCCTGCTCGGGGGTACGAATGATCACCTCGCTGTTGTCGTTCTGACGGACGAACGAGATCCCATGCGCTGTACCTGGCTGCCCTCGAAAGTCACGCGCGCGAGTAATCCGACCCAACCGCGTAAATAGCGCTTGTTGCTCATGGTAAAGCAATTGCTCGCATGATCGCGTGTTCACGTATCGAAACGTGACGGCGCTCGACGTGTCATTCTCGATTCCGATTTTCGATGCATCCGCCATTCCCATTTGCCACGAGGCAGCTCCGTTGCCCTATCATTCTGCTGGCCATGAGCCTCCGAAACAGCCGCGGCGTGGCGCAACGGATGGGCGTGGCTTGCAGGGATACCAATACCAACCACCAGCCTCACCGGAGGACTCGCATGAGAATCGCCTGTGCAGCAATCGCCCTTTCGCTCGCCGCGTTGCCGGCGCTCTCCCAGAACGTGAAGATCACCCCGGTCGGCTCGCACCCCGGGGAGCTGTGCGCAAACGATCGCGCGATCATTTTCGAGGATCCGAGCGGCGTGCGTTTCCTCTACGACGCAGGACCCACCGTGACCGGCGGCAACGATCCGCGGCTGGGCGAGATCCACCTCGTGCTGCTGACCCACATGCACGGCGACCACGTCGGCAACTTGAAGCTCAAGGCGCCGGGCGCCGGGACCTGCGCGAGCTCGGGCCGGGTGCCCGCGCCGAACTCCACCACCGCCGAAGTCGTCACGGAGCACAACGCGGTGCTGGTGACGACCCGCGCCATGGCCGGCTTCGTGAGCGGGAAGGTTCAGGCCATTAGCGGCAAACCGTTGCCCTTCTGCCCGCAGCCCGGCGGGACCACCACCGTTCCGGTCAAGAGCGCGTGCAGCTCGCGCATCGACATGGGCGGCGTTTTCTTCGCGCAAGCGCAAGGCGCGTCGAAGGCGGTGGAGATTACGATCGTGTACGCCTCGCACGTGAACGACGCCCCGCCCGCGCTGCTCTCGAAGGAGGAGCAACAGCGCCTCAAAGCGGACGGCGCCATACACGAATACGGCCCCGCCACGGGCTTCGTCGTCAAGTTCACCAACGGGCTCGTCGCCTACCTCTCGGGCGACACCGGCATTCATTCGGAAATGAAGACCGTCATTCACGACTATCACAAGGCCAATCTCGCGGTGCTCAATCTGGGCGTGAACCCGGGCATCTTCATTTCCGGCGCGCATGTCGTCAACGAGCTCGTTCGCCCCGAGTCGGTGATCCTCACGCACGTGAACGAGCCCGCCACCGAGGGCGGCAAGCTCCTGCCGAAATCGAAAACGGCGGCGGTCATCAAGGACCTGAAGCACCCTGCTCACCTCGCCATCAGCGGGCGCACGATGGAGTTCGACGGCCAGGGCAAGTGCGTCGCTGGCTGCTAGGTGCCCTGAGTCAGAAGTTCGTCACCCCCGCGAACGCGGGGGTCCAGGCGGAGTCTCGTTCTGGATTCCCGCGTGCGCGGGAATGACGAATTACAACGAATTTACGATTCACCACACTAGTATTGCGACACGTTAGTCGTGCAACATCACCACAGATGCGAACAATGTTTCGCAATTAGAAATTCGTCGTACTAGGTGCCCGTCGCGTGGCGGATCCTCCAGCCACTGACACATCCGTCCGACCTGGGGTCGTGCCCAGAGCGCTTGCGGAGGCGGCCTTGGAGATCCTATCGTTCGATGATCGCGATCGCTAACCGAAGAGGCCATCATGCCGACATGTTTCCGTTTCTGCGCCCTGTGCCTTGCCGCACCGGGGATCGTCGTCGCGATTGCTCCGGCGGCAGCGCAGAGCGGGAATTCCGCCGCCGACTATCCCAGGCGCCCGATCCGGGTCATCGTCCCGTTCACCCCGGGCGGGCAGCCGGACATCTACATCCGGCTCATCCTGCCGCTGCTCGCCGACTCGTTCGGTCAGCCGATCGTCGTGGACAACCGCCCCGGCGCCGGCGGGACGATCGGCGCGCGCATCGTCGCCGAAGCCGCACCCGACGGCTACACGCTGCTCTCGAGTTCCACTGCGCATCCCATCGCGCCGTTCGTGCGCAAGCTGCCCTACGACCCCATCAAATCTTTCGCGGGCATTACGCGCACCTACAGTGCGCCCTACTTGCTGGTGGTGCCCATGTCTCTCAGTGCGCACTCGGTCAAGGATCTCATCGCGCTGGCGAAGGCGAAGCCGGGTACGCTGAACTTCGCCTCCGCCGGCAGCGGCAGCGGCAGCGGAACGCACTTCGCGGGCGAGATGCTGAAGTACAGCGCGAAGATGGACGTCGTGCATGTGGGCTTCCGCGGCATACCCGAGGCGCTTACGGACATCGCCGCGGGACGCGTCCAATTCTTCATGGCGCCGGTCGGCAGCGCCGCGCAACTCGTGCGCGACGGTCGCATACGCGCCCTCGGCGTTTCGTCGCTGAAGCGTTCGGCCAGTCTGCTGGAAGTGCCGACGATCGCGGAGTCGGGACTGCCAGGCTTCGACTGGACCTCCTGGGGCTCGCTGCTCGCCCCGGCCCGTACGCCACGGATACTGATCGATCGCTGGAACGAGGCAGTCCGCCGTGCGGTCACGAGACCCGAGATCGTCAAGCACCTGGCGGCCATCGGTATGGATGCCGAGCCGTGCGCGCCGCACGAGCTCATGAAACTCCTCCAGGAGCAGATGGATGTCGTCGGGAAGCTTGCGAAAGCGGCCGGTATAGAACCTCGGTAACTGCTGCCACGTGGGTAGGCATTGCATGACATCACATGATCGCATCTGGAGGCGGTTGCACATTCGAGCCGCACACGTCGCCAGCAGGAATCCGCGGTGGGCTGTTCTCCGTGATGCGTAGAGTTTCTTTCTGAAACCTTCAGTTTGGAGAAACCCGATGCTCGCAGATCGATACGACCTTCCCGTGTCCACCACCTCCGCCGCTGCACGCGACGCCTATGTCGAGGGCTGCGAGCTCGCCCTCACCATGTATCCCGGCGCGGTCGAGTGCTTCGACCGGGCTCTCGCCAGCGACCCTGGACTGGCTCTTTCACATGCGGGCAAGGCGCAGATCTTCATGCGCGAGGGCAAAGCCGCGGCGGCGAGAGAGGCTCTGGCGGCGGCGAAGGATGTGTCCGCCGGCGTGTCCGCACGGGAGACAGGGCATATCCGGTTCTTCGACCTCGCCTTCTCGGAGGAAACCGACGCGGCCATCGGAGCGCTGTATGACCATCTCGCACAGTGGCCGCGCGATGCCCTGATGGTTGCCATTGCCACGAATCCCAACGGGCTTATCGGCAGTTCGGGCCGCATCGGACAGAAGCGCGAGATCGCGACGCTGCTGGACCGCCTCGCCCCGCATTACGGCGACGATTACTGGTTCCTCTCCTATCACGCAATTGCGCTGGGCGAGGACGGCCGGGTTGCGGAAGCACGCCCGAAGATCGAACGATCCGTGATGCTCAATCCCAGGAACGCACACTGCGCGCACGGAGTCGCGCATGTCAGCTACGAAAGCGGCGATGCGAACTGGGGTCGCGACTTTCTGGCTTCCTGGCTCGCCACGTATCCGCGTGAGGGCGCGTTCAATGGGCACTTGAGCTGGCATCTCGCGCTGATCGAGCTTGCCGCGGGCAACTGGGCGGCGGCGCAGCAGCGCTACCGCGACGCCATCGCGCCCGACCGGCACCCGGGCGGACCGCAGCAGAAGGTGTGGGACGGCGTAGCGTTTCTGTGGCGCTCGGAGCTCGCCGGCCATCCGCGCAACGAGCCCGCATGGCGCGCACTGTGCGACTATGCCACCGGCGCACTGCCGCGGCCTGGCGCCGGGCTCGCCGATCTGCATGTCATGCTCGCCCATGCGGTGATATGCGATGACGTCGCGCTCGATGCACGCGCCCGGCAGATCGCCGAAGCGACGCGTGAAGGGCGCTACGCGTCCGAGTCCTACGTGCCGAAGCTCGCGCGTGGCTTCTTGGCGTTCGAGCACGGGGACTATGACGCGGCGATCGATGCACTGGCCCCGTTGGCGAAGCAGAGCGAGCGCATCGGCGGCAGCCGCGCGCAGCACGACCTGATCGACTTCACCCTGCTCAAGGCCTATCTCAACGCCGACCGGCTCGAAGAGGCTCGGCAAATGCTCAGGGCGCGGAGGTCTGGAGCGTCGGTGGTTTCGGTCGCGAGGGTTGCTGGGCTGGATTGAACGACCGCGCGCGTATCACCTTGCCGTAGCGCTCGTATTCGTCCCGGACGAATTTCGGGAATTCCGCCGGTGAGATGGGCGAGGGCTCAGCGCCCGTGCGGATAAGCTGCTGGCGGGTTTCGGGGCTATTCACTACCTTTACCGTCGCCGCCTGCAGGCGCTCCACGATTGCCTTGGGCGTGCCGGCCGGGGCCATCAGCCCGAACCAGCCGATCACCACGTATCCCGGAACCCCGGATTCCACCACCGTCGGCACGTTGGGAAGTGCGACCGCGCGCTTGTTGCCGCTGACGGCAATAGCCTTCAAACGGCCAGCGTTCACCAGCGCCGTGGTCGCAGGCATGGGTCCGAAGTTGAAGTCGGACTCGCCGGAGATGACTGCCGTGATCGCTGCCGCGCCCCCCTTGTAAGGTACGTGGAGGAATTCTATGCCGGCCGCTCTTGCGAACAGTATGCCGCCGAAATGGCTCGCCGAGCCGTTGCCCGCGCTCGCGTAGCGGATGGCTCCCGGCCGGCTCCTGGCGAGAGCAATGAGATCCTTGACCGTGGCGGGCGCGAACGTGGTCGTGCTGTTCAGCAGGTTCTGCACCTCCGCGAAGGTTGCAATAGGGATGAGATCGCGCCGCACGTCGTAGCTGAGTTTCCGGTAGATGTGGGGCGCGACCGTGACGCTGGACTGGGAGCCCGCGAACAGCGTATAGCCGTCCGGAGTGGACCTAACTGCGAGCTCCGTGCCTATCGTGCCACCCGCGCCGCCGCGGTTGTCCACGACGACCTGCTGGCCCAGCACCTCGCTCAGCTTCTGCGCGACGATGCGCCCGATCACGTCGTTCGCGCCGCCCGCGGGGTTGGGCGAGATCAGCCGAATCGGACGGTTGGGATAGCCCTGGCCCGCGGCCTCAGCCGCAGAAAGCCCCGCCAGCGCCATTGCGATCCATGCGGATTTCATCTGATTGCCCCTCCGTTGCTCGGGTCGCCAAGAGGATTGTCGCTCAGATTCGATCCGCTCGCAGGTCAACGCGCCACTGTGCACGGCCGCGAGTTGTTCGGCCGCGGCAGGATCAGCCTCGCTATCGGCCGGGTCTTCCTCGGATTGTCACTTGCGACCAGCAGGCTGATCGAGGCCTGGCCCGAGGCCGGTGGAGCGACCGGATTGGTCGTGTCGGCATAGTAGGTCCCGAGTTCTTTCAGATAGCTTTGAACGGCGTCCCCGAGTTGTCGCCTATTTGGCGCGTGGATGACTGGGGCGAGGGCGCGACGGGGAGATGCGGTAGCGGGCCGGCGCTTGTTCGGCGCGGCCCGGCGGAGGCTTCCGCACCGTTCGCGAAGCCCCTGCCGGAGCATCGCGCACCGCGTCGCCCGACCATTGGACAACGTTCAGACCCGGCACTTGCGTAAAGGTCACATCCCTGCTGACCAGGGGGCAATGGATCGCCAGCGCGTGCGATGCGATCAGCATGTCCAGAGGGGCCAACGGTTTGCCGTGCTCTTCGAGCTGTGCCCGCAGGGGCACCATAGGTCGCGGCACATGCAGAATTCCAGGGCAGGATCTCGACCGCTGCCAAAAACGCTTCGGCCACACGCCGCAATGCCGAGGCCGCCGGCCGTCGAGCGAGGCCATAGAGCACTTCCGCCTCGGTGACCACCGAGACGCAAATCGGCCGGTTGCGCGCATAGTCTTCGAGCGCGGGCGAGCGCGCTTTCAGCAGCGCAGCCACAGCGTTGGTGTCGAGCATCACCCGCACGGTCATGGCCAGTCGCGCACGACGTGGCGGCCCTGATCGCGCTCGTCGAGGAAATCGGCGAATTCCTCCGGCGCTTGTTGCAGCAGCCGATCGCGCAGGCGAAAGAACGCGTCCAGCGATGCCGGCTTGGCGCTCAGCACCACGTCACCGCTTAGCGGGTCGCGGCGAATCAGTACTTCGTCGCCCTCGAACCGGAACTCGGCGGGCAGACGCACGGCTTGGCTTCGGCCATTCTTGAAAATCTTCGCGGTTTGCATCGGGACACTCCTGTGGGCAAATGGTGCGCCGACTCGCCAGACTTTGGTATATACCAAAGTGTATATCACGGGCGTAGGACCGGCTCAAGCACCACCCGGCCCCTCCACTCATATCCCCAAGTAACGCGACTTCACCTCGGTGTCAGCCTGCAGGGTGCGCGCGTCGCAGGAGTGCACCACGCGGCCCTTGCTGATCACGTGCACGTAGTCGACGAGCTGCAGGGCGAGGGACGCGTTCTGCTCGACCAGCAGGATCGACAGGCCCTCGGTCTTGAGCCGGGCCACCGCCTGCCACAGGCCCTGGATGATGATCGGCGCCAGCCCCTCCGAGGGCTCGTCCATGATCAGACAGTCGGGGTTGGTCATCAAACCGCGGCCGATGGCGAGCATCTGCTGCTCACCGCCGGAGAGCGTGCGCGCGCGCTGGCGGCGGCGCTCCGCGAGGCGCGGGAAGAGCGCGTAAACCCGCTCGAGGGTCCAGCCGCGCCGGCGATTGCCGCCCTCGGCCACGCGCAGGTTCTCCTCGACGCTCAGGGTGGGAAACACGCGCCGCCCCTGCGGCACCAGGCCCATGCCGGCGCGCACCGTCTCGAACGAGGACATCTGCGTGATATCGGTGCCCTTGAACACGATGCGGCCGCGCCGCGGCGGGTTGAAGCCGACGATGGAGTTGACCAGCGTGGTCTTGCCCACGCCGTTCCGGCCGAGCAAGCCGAGGATCTGCCCCTCCTCCAGGGCGAGCGACAGCCCCTGCAGCACGTAGGCGTCGCCATAGTAGGTGTGGATATCCTCGACTTGCAGAATCGCGCTCATGCGGTGCCGAGGTAGATTTCCTGCACCTTGTCGCTGCGGCGGATCGCAGCGGTGCTGCCCTCCTCCACCACTTCGCCGAAGTGCAGTACCGAGATGTGCGAGACGACGTCGAACACCACGTCCATGTCGTGCTCGATGAGCAGGATTGCGAGGCCCGGATCGAGGCGCTTGAGGAATTCGGCCATCTCGCGCGACTCGCCCGAGGCGAGTCCCGCGGCGGGCTCGTCGAGCAGCAGCAGCTGCGGATCGCTCGCCAGGGCGAGCAGGATCTCGATCTGGCGCTGCTCGCCGTGCGAGAGGTTGCGCACCTCGGCATCGCGCCGCTCCCAGAAGCCCGCCTCCTCCAGCAGGCGGCGCGCCTTGTCGTGCGATTCCCGGTCGCCGGCAGCCGAGCGCCACATCACGAACTTGGTGCGCCGCACGCCACCGATGCCGAGCAGCACGTTGTCGAGCACCGACAGCCGGGGAAAGAGGCTGGTGATCTGGAAGGTACGCGCCATGCCCAGCGCGGTGCGCCGATGGCTCGGCCAGCCGGTGACGTTGCGGCCGAAGAGCAGGATGCGCCCGCTGCTCGAGGGCAGCACCCCGGTGATCAGGTTGAACAGCGTCGTCTTGCCGGCGCCGTTCGGGCCGATGATCGCCTTGCGCTCGCCGCGCTCCACGCGCAGCGTCACCCCGCGCACCGCGGTGAGGCCGCCGAAGCTCTTCGACAGCGCGCTCAGCTCAAGCGCAGCCGCGCTCATTCACAATGCTTGCAGGGCGGGTAGTCGCGGCTGTACAGGGGCGTCTTGAGGTATTCCTTCTTGTCGTACTTCCAGAACTGGCTGACATCCGGGTAGGTCTTGATGACCGTGTTCCACAGCTCCTGGTTCGGGTAGCCGAACATCGCCTTCTTCTCCACTTTCTTGATGTAGATGTTCTGCACCGGGTTGCGCATGTCGTCGAAGTGCACCGGGCCGCGCGGCACCTCGATCTTGAGGGCGGACATCTGCTTGATGAACTGCTGCGGCCCCGGCCACTTGCCCTTGTCGAGCTTCATCACTGCGTCGATCATCTGCGCGGTGGCGTAGTTGCTCTCCGAGTAGTAGGAGGGCACCTTGCCGTACTTCTCGCGGTACTTCTTGACGAAGGCCTGGTTCTTCGGCGTATCGATCGCCGCGCTGTATTGCAGCGCGGAGACGTGGCCGAGCACCTCGTCGCCCATGGCGGGCAGGACGAACTCGTCGTAGCTGGTGCCCCCGCCGATCAGCGGCTTCTTGATGCCGTTGGCCTGCAGCTGCTTGGGGAACTGCAGCGCCATCGGGCCGACCATCAGCGAGAAGATCGCGTCGACGTCTCGCTTGATGGTCGGGATGTAGGGCCCGAAATCCTTGGTGCCCAGCGGCGGCCAGATCTTCTGCACCACCTTGCCGCCGCATTCCTCGAACACGCGCTGAAATCCGCCCACCACCTCGTGGCCGAAGGCGTAGTCGGCGCCGACCGTGGCGATGCGCTTGTAGCCCTGGTCGCAGGCCCACTGGCCGAGCGGATGGTGCGGCTGCGAGCTGGTCCAGCCCGTGCGGAAGATGTAGGGGTACTTGGGGAGGTCGCGCTGCGTGAGGTCATCGGCCGCCGGGATCGACAGCAGGTACAAGGTCTTCAGGCGGGTGCTGACCGGCGCGAGCGCGTAGCCGGTCGAGGCGAGCAGCCCGCCGATCAGCAGGTGCACCTTATCCTGGCGCGCGAGCTTCTCGGCTTTGCGCACCGCCACCGGCGGCTTGCCCTCCGTGTCCTCGACGATCAACTGCACCTTGGCCCCGCCGAGCTGGCCGTTGTGCTCCTCGAGGTACAGCTCGAAGCCGTTGGCCATGTCCTTGCCGATCTGGGCGAAGATGCCGGTCATCGGCGCGAGAAACCCGATACGCAGCTCCTCCGCAGTGGCCGGCGCGCTCGCGGCGAGCGCCAGGCCGAAACCGATTGCTCCAACCATCCGCGTGTAACTCATGATCCGCCCCTCCTCGACGAGTTTCCGATGTGCGCCGGGATACCCATCAGGCCGCCCGGCAGATAGAGAATCGTCAGCACGTAGACCGCGCCGAGCACGTACTGCCACCAGGGCACGATGGTGGCGAGATACTCGCGCAGGAACACCACCACCGCGGCGCCGATCGCCCCTCCGACCAGCGTGCCGGACCCGCCGAGCACCACCATCAACAGCACGTCTACCGAGGTGGTGAGGATCACGTCGCCGGGACTGACGATACCGGTGAGGTGGGCCCACAGCACCCCGGCGAGGCCGCCGAAGGCGCCGGCGATGATGAAGGCGATGTACTTGTGCAGCCAGGTGTTGTAACCGAGGACGCGCATGCGCAGCTCGCGCTCGCGGATTCCCACCAGGCTGCGGCCGAAGGGCGAGCGCACCAGCACGTACAGCGCGGCGAGCGAGGCGGTAAAGAACCCCAGCACCAGATAGAAGTAATTCAGGTCGTCGGCAAGGTCGATGCCGAACGACGGCCGCCCCGGCATGTTCATGCCGTTGTCGCCGCCGGTGAGCGAATTCCAGCGGTAGGCGAGGCCCCACATGCACATGCCCAGCGCCAGCGTGATCATCAGGAAGTACACCCCGCTCGCGCGGATGGCGAACAGGCCGAACAGCGCCGCAAGGGCGGCGCCGGCGAGCACGCCGAGCACCGCCACCACCCAGAAGCCCCACTCCAGGCCGAAGCCGTGCTTGCTGGCGAGGATCGCGGTGAGGTAGGCGCCGACGCCGAGGTAGGCCGCTTGGCCGAGCGAGGGCAGCCCGGTATAGCCGAGCAGCAGGTCGACACTCATGGCGATGATGCCCAGCACCAGCGCCTGGGTGAGCAGGATCAGGATGTAGGAGTTGACGAAGGGCGCGAGCGCCCCCAGCGCGACGATGCCTAGAATCACCAGAAGGATCTTGTAGGCCGAACTCATGTCATTCCCTGCCCAGCAGGCCGGTGGGCTTGATGGCGAGGATCAACACCATCGGCGCGTACAGGCTGAAGTAGGCGAGCTCGGGAAGCAGCGCTTTGCCGAAGTTGTCGGCGAGGCCGACCAGCAGGCTGCCCACTGCGGCGCCGGCGAGGCTGCCCATGCCGCCGATGATCACCACCGCAAAGGCGATCGGCAGCACCTCGAAGTCGAGCCCCGGGTAGACGCCGAGGAAGGCGCCGCCGACCACTCCGCCGAGCGCGGCGAGAAACGCGCCGAGGGCGAATATGAACATCGACACCTTGGAAGTATCGATGCCCACGCCGCGCGCCATCTGGGCGTCGTCCACCGCAGCGCGCACCATCGCGCCGATGCGCGTGCGCTCCAGGGCGAGCCACAGCGCGAGGCCGATGGCCACCGCTAAGGCGATCATGAACACGCGATACACCGGCAGGTACAGGCCGCCCACCACCCAGCTGCCGTTGAGCACCTCGGGCGGATCGATGATGAGGTTGTCGCCACCCCAGATGTCGAGCGCAGCCTGCTGGAAAAGGAAAGCGAAGCCGACCGTGAGCAGCACCTGGCGCAGCGGATCGAAGCCGAGCGGGCGCAGGAACACACGCTCCATGACGAGCCCGAGCAAAGCGATGGCGAGTGCGGCCACCGGCAGCGCGAGCAGCCACGAGCCCGTGCTCGAGATCACCGACAGCGCCACGTAGCCGCCGAGCAGGAAGTACGCGCCGTGCGCCAGGTTCACGATGCGCATCACGCCGAAGATCAGCGTGAGACCGCTCGCGAGCAGGAACAGCAGCGCGCCGTAGGAAACGCCGTTGAATATCTGGATCAACCAGAAATGCGTATCCAATCGCCCTCCTCCTGCAACGATTCTACACGGCGATGGTCGTCGATTCGTCGCTGCGGCCGAGTGAGGGGGTCGGTCCGCCCCCTATCACTATGCCGATTTGCTGATCGGTTCGGGAATGGCGTGAGGACGCGTCGTTGCCTGGGCGGAGCTTCCCACCCCGAGATCGCGATGCGCGAAGATGTGCGGACCGATCTCGGAAATCCGCCGCACACCCACGTAGCCGAAGGCCCGCTCCATTTCGTCCGAAAGGATCTTGATCGCCCGCGCGGCGCCTGCCTGCCCGCCGCAAGCCGTGCCGTACAGCGTTGCCCTGCCGACCAGAACCATCTTGGCGCCGAGGGCCAACGCCTTGAGGATGTCGCTGCCGCGGCGGATGCCGCTGTCGAGTATGACGGTGCAGCGATCCCCGACCGCCTCCACGACCTCCGGCAGGATGTCGATGGTCGCTATGGCGCTGTCGAAGGCGCGTCCGCCGTGATTCGACACCACGACAGCATCCGCGCCCGCATCGACCGCTGCCCTCGCCTGATCACCACACAAGATGCTCTTGACGATGAGCTTGCGCGGCCAGAAGTCGCTGAATTTCCGGATGTGTTCCCAGGTCATCGCCTCGAATCGCTGCGGGCGCACGCGCGTCTTACCGTCGATCACCGAGAAGCGGTAGCGCTCGGGATAGTTGGCGTTCGTGGGCATGCCTTCATGGGTGAGGTACTTGCGCATCACGCGCCACATCCAGCCCGGATGCATCGCCATGTCCACCGCCGCCGTCATGTTGGGTGTGAACGGGAAGGAGAAGCCGTTGCGCTCGTTGTGCTCGCGCCCGCGGCCCGGCGCGTGGTCGATCGTTACCACCAGAGCTTCCCAGCCCAGGTCGCGCTTCGACCAATCGTTGAGAAAGCACGTGCGCAGTTTGATGCGCTGAAGCGCCGCCCGGTTTTCCTCGAGCGAGATCCCGTCCTCGGTGCCCTTGTCGACGTATTCGAAGATCCCTCTGGGCAGGCGGCGCATCGCCGCCTCGCGCAGATCGAAGATGTTGTAGCAGCGATCTAGGTTTGTCATCGGGTCGTTCCCTCCCTTTGGTCTGGCCGCCGCTATCCTTGCTATGGCGGGCACTGCGGACCGCACGACAAGATCTTCGGAGCAAAGGAATTCTGAGTTGCGGCCCCTTCGGTTTCAACTCTAGCGTCGGTCTGGCACGCGGTCAACCATAGTTACCAGGGTAGTGAGAGGCCGGCTGCGCGCGCAGGGCTGATATAGTTCAACACCTTCGCTGGGAACTCACCGATGCAAGAACATCCTGCCTATCCCCACCTGCTTGCTCCCATGACGATGGCCGGCAAGCGGCTGCGCAACCGCGTCGTGCATGCGTCGATGACCACGCGGCTGGGCATCGATACGCGCGTCACGGACCGGCTGATCCAGTATTACGCCAATCGAGCGGCGGGCGGGGCGGCCCTGATGGTCACGGAGCCGCTCAGCATGGCGAGGCACCAGGATGTGAACTACAAGATCCGTGCGTACGACGATGCGAACGTCGAGGGGCTCGAGCGCATGGCCGACGCGGCGGAGTCACGCGACTGCCGCCTGCTCGCACAGTTGCAGGACCCCGGCCGGGGACGCCACACGCCCGGACGGGTTTCCGATCCGATCTCGCCCACGACGCAGCCGGACGACCTGAGCTGGGGCGTGCCGAGGGTCCTGGCGGCAGACGAGATTCGCAATATGGTGGAGGAGTTTGCGGAATCGTCGGCGCGCGTGCAGCGCTGCGGGTTCAGCGGCGTCGAGATCTCATGCGGTCACGGTCACTTGTTTCATCAGTTCCTCTCGCCGTGGTCCAACCTGCGCGACGACGAATACGGGGGTGACCGCGCGGGCCGCACGCGCTTCGTGGCGCAGATCGTCGATGCCATTCGCTCGGCATGCGGCTCCGATTTCATCATCGGCCTGAAGCTGCCGGGCGACGATGGTGTGCCCGGCAGCATCGGCCCCACCGAGGCAGCGGCGATCGGCTGCGAGCTCGCGCGCGGACGCACGCTGGAGTATCTGTGCTTCGCCCAGGGCAGCCATGCCCGCTCGCTCGAAATGCACGTGCCCGACGGGCACAGCCCGCGCGCGCCTTACATGCCGCTTCTTAAGCAGTTGCGACCGACGCTCCCGCCGATTCCCGTCGTCGCCCTTGGGCGGATCACCGATCCGGCCGAAGCCGAGGGCATCCTGGCACGGGGCGAAGCCGAGCTGATCGGCCTGGGCCGTCCGCTGGTGACGGATGCGGCCTGGGTCAACAAGGCGGCTGCAGACCGCGCGCACGACATCCGGTATTGCGTCTCCTGCAATTCGTGCTGGGGGCTCAACGTGTCGGGGGCGCCGATCGCATGCGACAACAATCCGCGCGTCGCGCTCCCCGACGAAGTCGACTACCGGCCGGCCAAAGCATCGAAGCGCCGGCGCGTCGTCGTGGTGGGGACAGGTGTGGCCGGTCTCGAAGCGGCGTGGGTCGCTGCCGAGCGCGGGCATCAGGTGACGGTCTTCGGACGTTCGGGTGATGTCGGGGGGAAGGTGCGGCTGCGCTCGCTCCTGCCTGGCGGCGAAGCGCTAAGCAGCGTCTTCGATTATCAATACGCAGCGGCCCAGCGCTCGGGCGCGAAGTTCGAGCTCGGCATCGAAGCGGACATCGAGGCCATCCTTCGCGCGGGCGCCGAGAGCGTGATCCTTGCAGCCGGATCGACCATGATCGCACCGCGCTGGCTGCCCGACGAGGTGCGCGCCGAAGGCTGGGTGCTCGACCTGCGCTCGGCCATGGCCGGACTCGTCAGGGCGCGCGCTCGTCAGCCCGGCGTGGCGGTGATCTTCGACATGGACCACACCGAGGGGACCTATGCCTCGGCGCAGCGGCTGCGCGAAATCTTCGACGAGACCTGGATCGTGACGCCGCGTCACTCGATCGCGGACGAGACGTCGCTGGTCACGCGCCAGGGCATCTTGCGCCGGCTCAGCCGTGAAGGCATCCGGATCGCCCATCTGTCCGAACCGCGCTGGACGCAACGGATGGAAAGCGGCGCGCTGGAGATCGAGCAGGTTTACACGGCAGAGCGGATCGTTCTCGAACCGCTCGCCTTTCTCGCCTATTCGACGCCTCGGCTTCCCGATCAGCGCTTGCTGCCGGCGCTGCGTGCGGCGGGCATCGAGACACGCCTGATCGGCGATTGTGTCATGGCGCGCAACGTCATGGCCGCCACCGCCGAAGGACATGCGGCAGGCCATGCCGTGTAAGGAAGATCTGATCGACTCCACCTCGTCGCTCCCGCGCAGGCGGGGGCCCAGGAAACTCAATACGCTCCTGGGTTCCCGTTTCCGCGGGAACGACGTGTTCAAAAAGTCCTTAAGAGAAAACGACGGTGGCATTCCGCTGGGGCCGTACATTAGGAACGTTTCGAACCCGATCACACAGAGAAGGCTGAACATGAACGAGATCAAGACTAGGTGTACGCAGCCGCGCGCGTCGCGGCGTCCGGCATTGCGGTCCGCCGCCGCAGCACTGTTCGCCGCGTGTGCGGCGGCCGCCAGTGTCATCGCCCACGCGCAACCGTATCCGCGCAGCCCGATCCATCTGATCGTGCCGTATACGCCCGGCGGGGCGACCGACCTCATCGGGCGCCAGCTCGGTTCGGAGATGTCCAAGCGCCTCGGGCAACCGGTCGTGATCGACAACCGGCCGGGTGCAGCCGGAACCATCGGGATGAAGACGTTGATCGCAGCGCGCCCGGATGGCTATACGCTGGGGCTCGGAACATCGGGCACGGTTTCAGTCGATCCGGTGCAAGAGAAGCTTCCGTACAACCCGGCGACCGACATGATCGCCGTGGCGCCCGTGGTCGCGATCTACTTCGTCGTCTTCGCCAATCCCAGTTTCCCACCGAACAATATCCGTGAGCTGATCGCTCTGGCCAAGCGCGCGCCGGGCAAGATCAATTTTGCGTCCTCCGGCACGGGCGGGGCGCCGCATCTGACAAGCGAACTGCTGATGGCGCGCGCGAACATCAAGCTGCAGCATGTTCCCTACAAGGGCGCCGCGCCGGCGATCACCGACGTCGTCAGCGGTCAGATAGAAATGATGACCGGCGACGCCAACACTGCGCTGCCTTTCGTGAAGGCCGGCCGGCTGAAGGCGCTCGCCGTCACCGGCCCCGATCGCATGGAGCTGCTTCCTGAAGTGCCGACGGTAGCGGAAAGCGGCATTCCCGGCTTCGCAGCCGGAAACTGGTTCGGCGTGTTCGCGCCGGCCGGCACACCGGACGAGATCGTCGATACTTTGTTCAAGGCCGTTCAGGCATCGGTTCAGACGCCCGAATTCAAGCAGCGGATCGCTCCGCTCGGCGGACGGACGCTGCACCTGAGCCGTGCAGAGTTCGGGCGCTTCATCAACGCCGAAACGAAGAAGCGATCGGATCTGATCAGAGAGAACAAGCTCGATCTGGGCAAGTAGGCGGCAGGCCTGGTGCCTCCTGACGTCCGGCAATTTCGTTGCAACCCCAAGGGAATACGTCGCATGGGCGGATGGGCTTCGCGTCGATAACACGAGGAGGCGCATATGAGCGATGAAAGAAAGGTGGCCATCGTCACCGGCGCAGGCCGTGGGCTGGGACGTGCGATGGTCATCGGTCTGCTGCAAAATGGCGTCGACGTGGTTGCCGTCGACCGCGACAAGGAACCGCTGGGGTCGAATCATCAACGTCACCACGAGCCTGGGTTCGATGCTGCGCGCAGGATTCGGTCCCTACGGCGCTTCGAAGGCGGCCGCCGAATCGCTCACTCGCATCATGGCCGAAGAACTGAAAGGAACTGGCGTCACGGTCAACGTGCTCACGCCCGGCGGTCTCACCAATACGTCGGCCAATCCGGGCGCACCGTTCGACCGATCCAAAATGATTCAGCCCGAAGTCATGGGGCCACCGTTGCGGTGGCTCATTTCCGACGCTGCGTCCGAAGTCACCGGCAGGCGCTTCCTGGCTTCTCACTGGAATCCGTCTCTGCCTCCCGTGGAGGCGGCAAGGGATGCGGGGGCGCCCGCCGCGTGGGATCCGGGCAAGAGCCTGCCGAAGGAACCTGAACGCATCGCCTGACGGTAGAAATCTCCTATGTATCGCACTCGAGCCATTTGCGCAGCAGCGCCAAGATTCAGCCACTGACAGTGATCGTCGGTGTGCAGCTTGGTGGCACCGAGCACGTAGCGCCGAGTAAGCCGCGTCAATCCGGCAGGCTGCGGCTCTGTCTTTCTGCTCCGGTCACCCTGGCGCAGGCTGAAGCTTCCGTCAGCCTTTTCCCATGCCTTCCGCGGGCTTCGTGGCGCTGCCGGCGCGCACCTTCTGCTCGATGCGCTGGCCCACGTCGCCGTCCACCTTCTTCCAATAGTCGAAGGCGCGTTCCAGCACCGGGCTGCGCACGCCGCCGAGCAGGCTGCCCGCGACCTGGTCCACCAGCGCCGCGCGCTGCGGGTCGTTGAAGACCTCGCGCACCAGCGTGCCGGCCTGGCCGAAGTCGTCGTCTTCCTTGTGCAGCGTGTAGGCGCTGCGCACCATCGCACCGTCGGCCTCCCAGTCTTCGGCCGCGGGACCGGTGACATCCGACCAGGGACGCCCGGCGCTGTTGGCCGCGTAGACCGGGGCGGCACCGCTGTGATGGTAGGCCATCGGGCCATCGAACATGTAGGTGTTGACGGGCACCTTGGGCTGGTTCACCGGCAGCTGGTGGAAGTTGGCGCCGATGCGGTTGCGCTGTGCGTCGTTGTACGCGAAGGCGCGGCCCAGCAGCATCTTGTCCGGCGACAGGCCGATGCCCGGCACCGTATTGCCCGGAGAGAACGCCGCCTGCTCGATCTGGGCGAAGAAGTTTTCGGGATTGCGGTTCAGCGTCATGGTACCCACGGGGATCAGCGGGTAGTCCTTGTGCGACCAGGTCTTGGTCAGGTCGAACGGGTTGAAGCGATAGCTCTTCGCCTCGGTATATGGCATGACCTGCACCGACAGCAGCCAGCTCGGGTGCTCGCCGCGGGCGATGGCCTCGAACAGGTCGCGCCGGTGGTGGTCGGCATCCCGCCCGGCCATGATGGCGGCTTCGGCGTTGCTGAAGAACGCCATGCCCTGGCGGGTGTGGAAGTGGTATTTCACCCAGAATTTCTCGCCGGCCGCGTTGACCCACATGTAGGTGTGCGAGCCGTAGCCGTTCATGTGGCGCCACGTGCGCGGCAGGCCTCGCTCGCCCATCAGATAAGTCACCTGGTGCGCGCTCTCGGGATTGTTGGTCCAGAAATCCCACTGCATGCGCACCTCGCGCGGTGGATGCTGCGCGCCGTGCTTGCAGCTTGGTCGCGGTGGATCCGCAAAGACCCTTCGAAAATCTTACTTCGATCGCACGGTTTTCAGCGCGCGGCCCCAGGCGATGACCTGATCCAGCATCGTGTTTACCTCGGCTACGTGCCGGGGATCGGGCTTGAATTTCGAGAAATTCTCGAAATCGGTGAAGAGCGACAGCATCACCTGAGCGCGCACGTCGGCGACCATGAGCTCGCCCATGACGAGCCGCAGCTGCTCCACTGCGCGTGCACCGCCGGCGCTGCCGTAGCTCACGAACCCGGCCGCTTTGTTGCTCCACTCACGGAACAGATAGTCGATGGCGTTCTTGAGCGCGCCGGACGTGCCGTGGTTGTACTCGGGCGTGACGAACACATACGCATCGAACGAGCCGATCTTTTCGGCCCACGCCTTGGTATGTGCGTGGCTGTACTGGCCCATGCTCGGCGGGACCGCTTCGTCGAGCAGCGGCAGGTTGTAGGCTGCGATATCGACGAGCTCGAACTCGGCGTCGCTGCGCTTTCCTGCGATGTCGTGCACCCAGCGGACGACCGCTTCGTTGTTACGTCCCGGGCGCGTGCTTCCGGTAACGATGGCGACTCTGATCATCTCGACTCTCCTCATGAATGGTTTCGAGTCGAATATACCGAGCGCAAGTCCTTTTGATTAGCGGGTGCAAGAAGGAAAGTCTGTGCAGCCCGCTGCACAATCGGGGGCCTGCTGCCGGGCCAGCGGCGCCACACTCAGCCGTACTGCACCTACGCGTGCCGCGACGAAGCGAGCGCGAGATCGATGAAAGCACGCACCTTCGCGGGGAGAAACGGCTGGCTGGGGTAAACGAAAGAGAGCGAGCCGGTGATCCAGCTCCATTGCGGGAGCACGCCCACGAGCGTGCCGTCGTCGGCGTATCGGCGCGCCAGGAAGTCCGGCAAGCCGGCGATGCCACTACCCTGGCGAGCAAGCGCCAGCACCGTGTCGAGATCGTCGGTGACCATGCGCCCCTTCACCGAAACTTCGATCTTCCGGTGGCCGTCGCTCAGCCGCAGGGCGTGCCGCGCGACCCTGGAGAGAATCAGGTATTCGTGGCTCTCGAGGTCGACAGGCGCCTTCGGCGTACCGCGTCGGGACAGGTACTCGCGGCTTGCCCACAGGCCGCCGGTGAAGGACAGCCATTTGCTTGCGCGCGACGAGGCTCGAATCCTTGAGCCGGGCAGCACGGATCGCGAGATCGACGCCTTCGCCGACCAGGTCCACGACACGGTTGGCGACGATGATCTCCAGGCTCACGTGCGGATACGCCTCGACGTAACGCGCTGCAATCGGCGGCAGGAGGCCATGCGCCACGTCGCCTGGCGCCGTGATCCGCAAAACACCGCGCGGTTCGACGGAGCTCGAGCTGAGCTCCGCCTCCGCGGTCTCGATCTCGGCGAGGCCCCGCATGCACCTCTCGAAGTAGGCTTGGCCGGCGGACGTGACGTGCAGTTTTCGGGTCGTGCGCCGGATGACGGTGACGCCCAGACGCTTCTCGAGGCGCGCGACCTTCGCGCTCACGGTCGTGTTGGGCATACCGAGCAGGCGCGCGGCCTTGCTGAAACTGCCGGCCTGCACCACTTTCACGAACACCGCGATGTCGTCGAGGTCCATGCCGCATTATGCATTCGGTTGCACGAACATTCCTTTCCGCGCCGCCCTGGCCGAATCCGATCCGCAGGCAAGGGAGGAGCGGCTGATCTCGTGGCAGCGCGCGCCGGCCGCGCGCATCGCGCATCCGCACGAAGACCATCTCATTCCGCTCATGGTGGCGGCGGGAGCGGCCGAGAGCGAAACCGCACATCGCATCTATCACGAACACGCGTTCTTCGGCGGCGTGGCGGTGTCGAGCTATCGGTTCGGCAGCGAGGTGGCGAGAGCGGGCGCCGAGTTTACACTTGCGGAGCCATACCCGTTACGCGAGTGACTTGGCAGCGCGCCGCTGCCAGATGAGCCATACCGTCGCTGCTACCGCAAGCACAAGGAAGGGAATGGAGCCGTAGTTGACAGCATCCCAGCCGCTCTTATGAAGCAACACGCCCGAAGCCGTCGACGAAATCGCCATCGTCAGGAAGACCATGAAATCGTTGGCGGCCTGGGTCTTGGCGCGCTCAGCGGGGGTGTGACATTCCGTCAGCAGCGCAGAGCCCGCGACGTACATGAAGTTCCACCCGATTCCGAGAAGAAAAAGAGCCACCCAGAAATTGATCAGCGTGGTGCCGGCCAGCGCGGCGACGATACAAAGCAAAAGCAGCAAGCAGCCGACGAGGATCACGTTAAGCACGCCGAGCCGGTTGATAAGGGAGCCCGTGAAAAAAGAAGGGCCGAACATGGCGATCATATGCCACTGCAAAACGAATGCGGCATCGTTGAAATGATGATCATGCGCACGCATTGCAAGCGGCGTCGACGTCATGAACAGATTCATGATGCCGTAGGAAAGCATCGACGCGAGAGCCGCCACGATGAAGACCGGTTGCGACATGATCTGCATGAGCGGCCGCCTCGACTCCTGACGCTCCTGCGCCGATGGCTTCGGGATGTCCAGGCGAGTGAGCAGCAGCGTGGCGATCGCGCACACGAAAATGAGGGAAAGATACGGGCCGAGATAAGGCTGCCCCGCAAAAAGTCCGGTCGTGTGCTTCGCCACTTCGGGACCGACGATCCCGCCGACGAGGCCGCCGGCGAGCGTGAGCGAAATCGCTTTGGCTCTGAATTCCGTTTTGGCCGCGTCGGCCGCGGCGAAGCGATAGTATTTTCCGAACGCCGAGTACATACCCATCACCGCCATCCCGGCGCAGAGCACCCAGAAATGCGCCAGATACATTGCGAGACTGCACAGCGCCGCGCCGCCCATGCCTATGATCGTTCCGACCTGAAACCCTCCGCGCCTGCCGATGTCGTTCATGAGCAGCGACGCGGGCACGGTGGCAATGGCCGATCCGATGACATAACAAGTGAGCGGAACGGTAGCGAGGGATTTGTCGCTCGCGAGCGCAAAACCAGCGAGCCCGGTCACCACGGTCATCGTCACGTTGCTGGCTTGCAGGGTCGCTTGGCAACCCGATAGCACGAGAACGTTGCGGTGTTGCCTCTGCATCTTTACTAAATTCATAACAGGGCAGGTTCGGAAAGAGCCTGTGGAGCACATTAGCATTCTTGGTATAGGATAAGTACATCCGCTTGCGCGAAGACGTGAAATTTCTCTGGAAGAGGCCTAATCAGGGTAAGGAATCGGACCCTTGCGCCGGTCGTTGAGTTGTCCATTGAGAGCGTCCGAAAGATTGGCCAGCCAATGCGCTCGCTCAGCACGCCGCAGCTACAACGCGTATTGCGGAACCGTTGCTCGCCCCTTGAACCTAACCACCTGCCTTGTCGTTGCCTGTGTAAGCGCAGGTCTGCTCTCCGGCTGCACTTTGCCATCGCTGGAGAACCGCACGACCTCGACTGTCGTACTCGACACCGCGGCAACGCGACTGGGACGGGCGATCACCCCGCTCGTGAGTGCGCATCCGAAACAATCCGGAATCTATTTGCTGGCGAATGCTCGCGACGCGTTTGCTGCGCGAGTGCTGCTGGCGCGCGCTGCCGAACGCACGCTCGATATTCAGTATTACATCTGGCACCACGATCTGACAGGGACGTTGCTGCTCGAAGCTTTGTACGCCGCTGCGGAGCGCGGAGTACGAGTGCGATTATTGCTCGACGACAACAATACCCAGGGCTTGGACGACACGCTCGCCGTGCTCGACGCTCACCCGAACATCGAGGTGCGTTTGTTCAACCCGTTCGTGATCCGAAGCCCTCGGGTGATCGGTTATCTGACCGACTTCTTTCGCCTCAATCGGCGGATGCACAATAAGTCGTTCACCGTGGACAATCAGGCGACGATCATCGTCGGCCGCAACGTCGGCGATGAGTATTTCGGGGCGACCGAGGGTGTGCTGTTCGTCGATCTCGATGTGATGGCGATCGGGCCGGTGGTGAGAGAAGTGTCGAAGGATTTCGACCGCTATTGGGCTAGTGGTTCGTCATACCCGGTCGATCGATTGCTGCCGCCAGCCGATCCCGCACGGATCGCTGCAATCGCGTCGGCTGCATCGGTGGTCGAGCGCGACCCAGCGGCCGGATCGTATGTGGCCGCGGTACGTGATTCTGTTTTTGCCCGTGACCTGATCGACGGCAAATTGTCATTCGAATGGGCCGTGACGCACATGCTCAGCGATGACCCCGCCAAGGGGCTCGGTTCAGCCGAGCCTGAGACGCTCGTCTCGGAGCGGCTGAGGAGCATCATCGGTAGCTCCGCGCAGCACGTGGATCTCGTCTCCGCCTACTTCGTACCCACCGAGGCGGGCGCCGATGCACTCGCTGCGCTGGCGCAACGCAAGGTGAACATTCGCATTCTGACCAATTCGCTCGAAGCGACCGATGTGCCTCCGGTTCACGCTGGCTACGCGAAGCGACGCAAGCAACTGCTCGATGCAGGCATCACCTTGTACGAGCTGCGTCGTTTGTCGCCGAAAATCGACAGGAACAAGAGTGCAGGCGCTATGGGTAGTTCCGGCTCGAGCCTGCACTCGAAGACGTTTGCGGTGGATCGTTCACGCGTTTTCATCGGCTCGTTCAATTTCGATCCGCGCTCGGCGAAGCTCAACACGGAGCTCGGATTCATCATCGACAGCCCTGCGTTGGCACAGAGGATCAGCACGGTGTTCGATACCAGAGTTCCGCAGAATTCGTATCAGGTGCACGTGTCGCACACGAACGAGTTGTACTGGACGGAACAGCACGCGGGGAAGTCGATACGCCATGAAACGGAGCCGGGTACGAGCGTCTGGAAACGGGCAGGAGTCTATTTGATCTCGCTACTACCGATCGAATGGCTTCTATGATGAAGGAGGTACATCGTGCCTGTCGCTTCACACATGGTGCGGTCCGACGCGAAGCGGGTCAAGGAGTCGAAGAGTAAACGACGGTCTCACACCGGCAACAGCGGTTCCTTCCTCTCCGGCGGCAGGTCGCCGTCGAACGAATTGACGAGCAGCGCGAGCGAAGCGTAATTCCCCAGGAACAGCACCAGCTCGATCGCGCCCCGCTGACTGAGCTGTTCCAGCGCGAGCTGAAACGTTACGTATATTATCGTCATCCCGGCGCAGGCTGGGATCCAAAGACCCCGGCGATCGCGGAAATCGTCAAGGCGAAGGGCGTGGACGTGCTCCGCATAGGCTTCCGGAGGAGACGTTCATGGACGCATTGTTGCTTCTATCGAGCGTTCCCTATTCCATGACACGCTCGTCCCTCACCCCCAACCCCTCTCCCGGGGGGAGAGGGGAGCGTCGCGTCCGTATTGGACTGTCGTCCAATACGGAACGATCAATAGTAGGGGTGCCGGAAAATTGCCGCCTGGGTGGGCCGGCGTTTCAGCGATTGCATCAGGCGCATCCGCGCGTGCAGGTGCGCATCGTTCATGATCAGGCCGAGTTTTCCCGACAGGTCACACAAGCGGACGCCGTGATCGGCAGTCGTCCCTATCTGAAATTATCTGCCGAGGCGGCGAAGCCCGGCGCACGGCTGCGTTGGGTGCAGACCACCACGGTGGGGGTGGATCAAGCGGTGCCGCCGGACTTGCTTGCGGCCGAGCACGTAACGCTCACCTGCATCAAGGGCCCGCCGGGGCCGCTAATGGCCGAGCATGCGGTGCTGTTGATGCTGGCGCTGTCGCGCAATTTGCCTGTGTATCTGAAAAATCAGCAACTGCATCTCTGGCGGCGCGAAGGGCAGGACTGGTTGCCGCTGCATGGCCAGACCACCGCCATTCTGGGCGTCGGCAGCGGCGGCGGTAATCTCGCTCGCATATGCAAGATCGGTTTCGGCATGACGGTTCTGGGCATGACCCGCACGCCGCGCGAAATTCCGCATCTCGACCGCGCCTTCGACAAAAGCGGATTGCTCAGCGTGCTGCCCGAAGCCGATTTTGTCGTGCTGTGTCTCCCGCATACACCGGAAACGCGGCTCATCATCAATGCAGCCGCGTTTGACGCCATGAAGCCCACGGCCTGTCTGATCAACGTGTCGCGCGGCGCGTTGATCGATGAGGAGGCCCTGATCGCGGCGATGCGGGCGGGCAGGATCGCCGGCGCGGGCCTCGACGTCACGACCGCGGACCCTATCCCCAGGGAAAGCCCGTTATGGGACTTGCCTAACACCATCATCACACCGCACATTGCCACCGAGTCGGTAAAAATGAGCGACGCAGTGGTGGATTTCTGGTGCGAAAATCTGCGTCGATTTGCCGAGAACCAGCCGCTGTTGGGAGTGGTGGACCGGCGGGCTGGCTACTGATAGATCGTGACTGCCATCTTTCTCAGTTATCGCCGTATCAATACCAGCGGCTACGCGGGACGGCTTGCCGATTCCCTCGAAAAGCACTTCGGCGAGGGCAGCGTGTTCCAGGACGTCGAGGCCATCGCTCCCGGCAGCAACTTCGTACACGCAATCGACGCCGCGATCGCGCGCTGCGAGGTGCTGGTAGTACTCATCGGCGACACGTGGCTCACCGAGCGCGGTGCGGGAGGCAGCCCGAGACTTAGCGACCCGAGCGATTTCGTGCGACTGGAAGTAGCGGCCGGACTGCGCTCCGGCATCCGCGTCATACCGGTGCTGGTCAAAGGCGCCAAAATGCCCTCGGAAAGCGCCTTGCCCGACGATCTCAAGCCGCTCGTACGCCTGCAAGGATTAGAGCTGTCCGATACGCGCTGGGACTATGACGTCGAACGGCTCGCAAAGGTCATGCGCGCGTGGACCGGAGGACGGCTGGTGCGCAGGCGCACCTATATGCTCGCCGGCGCAGCCATCGTGCTTGCCGCCATCGCCGGCGCCGCCGGCTACCTCGTCTATGACCAACCGCTTCAGCTATCCGGGCAATGGATGCTGCCGAATGGCAGCTTCTGGGTCGTGCTGCAAGACGGCCGCCGGCTGACCATAGAGGAAACGCACTACGATTCGAAACAGGTGTGGAAGCGCGGGGCCGGCACGGTGGATGGACGGCGCGTCGAATTTTTTCTCGAAACGATATACGGCTCGCCCCACCGCTACGAAGGAACGTTGAACGTGGGGTCTGATACGCGCTCCATGAGTGGCGTGGTACGCGAGGCGAACGCCGAACGCGGCGCCGCACTGGCGCTGACGCGGGCGCGTTAACGAGCCAAGATCGTTCTGCGGCTCATGCGAATGCTCATCCGCCACGACGGCAATGGCCGTGGAGCTGGACGACGAGCGTAGACCTGACGAGTTACGCCTGACGCCTGGCCCCTGGCGCCTGACGGTCAGGGAAACATCGCCCAGCCGACGCGATCGGTCTGCGCCTTGAAGAAGTGTCCGTTCGTGCTGGTTGCGAATATCGTGGTCAGGTCCGGGCCGCCGAAACAGCAGTTCGTGGGACGGTTGGCGGGCACCGGGTGCGTCTCCAGCACGCGCCCGGCCGGCGAGAACACATAAAGCATCGGGCCCGAGCCGGCGGTGTAGTAGCCGGCTGTGGCGACGATGTTGTCCTCGGCGTCCAGGCACATGCCGTCGATGCCGCGATGTACGCCGCGCGCATCCTCGCCCCAGGTGAAGAGGGCGTCGTACGGCCCCAGGCTGCCGTCTTCCCTGATCGGGTAGGCGCGCAACTGCCTCGGGATGCCGCGGGTCGAGCCGCTCTCCGCGACGTACAGCGTCTTTTGGTCGCGCGAAACCAGGATGCCGTTCGGCTGCGTGGTATCGAAAGTGACGCGCGTGACCGTGTACTTCCCATCCTTCTGCGGATCGGCGCGCAGGACCGAACGGTGATCGAGCTCTTCGACCTCCGTCTTGTCCCAGTTACCCTCGTTGACCGGATTGGTGAACCAGATGCGGCCCTTGCGATCGATGGCAAGATCGTTCGGCGTGGAAAGCCTTTTTCCGTCGAGGCGATCGGCCACGACCACATTCCTGCCGTCGGGATCGAGGCGCACGATCGCCCGTCCGCCCGCGCAACAGCCGAAGAGACGGCCGTTCTCGTCGAATGCCAGACCGTTGGTGCGGTTGGTGCCGGTGCGCCATTGCTCGATCGCGTTCGAGCGCGGGTCGTAGCGCAGGATGCGGTTCTGGCGGATCTGCGTGATGTAGATGTACTCGCCGTCCCATACCGGGCCTTCGGTGATGAGCTCTTCGGTGCCGGGCTTGAGCAGCAGTTCGAATTTCCAGGCCATTTCCTTTGACTCCTTTGTCACGCCGCCTACTCGAGGGTCGAGCCGCGCCGTCTTCGTGCTGGCGAGCCCTTAACCGCGGCTACTTGCCGTCGTGGGAGGCGACCGACACCACCGCCGGTTTGGCCGAGCGATTGCTCCAGGCGTGATTCACGCCGCGGTTGATCACGAACTGTCCCTGCTCGAGCAGCACCTCCTCCTTGTCGAGCACGAGCACGATCTGGCCTTCGAGCACGATGCAGATGTCCAGCGTGCGCGTCTTCTGCATGTAAGGATGCGGCGCATCCGCTGAATACGTGCACGCGTGCGGCGCACCCACCGCTTCGAAATAAGCCCTCACCTCGCGCTCGCCGACTTTCCCCTGCCACCCGTCGTCGGGCGGGAACGTGAAGACGTTCAGCACCGAGCCCTTGGGCGGTGGAATCAGCACGTTCGGCAGATGCAGCGTCTCGCACACGAGCTTCGCCGGAAAATCCTTGACGACCCACATGCGGTGGAGCACGAAGCCCGGACGCGCGGGATCGAAGCGCACGTCGGGCGACGACGTATCGCCGACGAGGCTCGACTTGCCGGCCTCGCGGTCGATCGCGACCACGCGCCGCTGCGGTCTTACTCCGGGTGGGAGCTTCTGCTTCTCCGGCGGCCGCATCGGTTTGTCATCTCCGACCACGGTGCCGAATTCATCGGCGAACTCGCAGTCGAACATGTCGAACGCCATCAGGCAGCCTTGCGCCGAGCTGTCCCACAGGTGCCACGCACCGACGTCGATCACCACGTCGCCGGGATAGAGCGTCAGCTTCGTGTCGTCGAGCTCCATCGTGCGGCTGCCCGAGATCATGATCCCGTAGTCGAGCGATCTTGTCTTGTGCATGTACGAGCGGTTGTAGTGATTGCCGCCGCCGCGATCCCAGGTGCGGCCGTGCTGCTCGGGCGCCTTGTAGGGCGCGTTCGGCGGCGATTGCGGCGTCTTCGGCAGCCAGTGCACGACGCGTTGGTGTCCACCGCCGACGGGACACGGAAACTCGTCGTTCCATGTGCCGGCGTCTTCCTTGCCATTGAGCGGCGGCGGCGTCTCGCGCCATACCCAGAAATCGGTGTGGCCGCGGCCTTCGATCTTCGCATCCTGAACGCCGGGCAGTTGCGCTTCGTGCACGCCCGGCGAGGGACCGTCCCGGACCACCATGGAGCGGCCCTGGTCGTCGTTGCCGGTGACGACGCGCCGGATCGGTGTCATTGCCATGCTTCCCCTCCCCTCATTTCGTCACGCCTTCGAGCTCGAACGGCTTGCCATTAACCTCGAGCGTGCTCACGAGCGGCACCTGCTGCGTGATCAGACCTTCGGCGAAGCAGCCCGCCTTCGCGTTCTTCAGCAGATGCGCGATCTTCTCCGCCGGCGCGTCGGCTGCGATCGAGAGATGCGTGTCGACGCCGTCCCAGCGGTTGAAGACCGTGCCCTTGATGACCGAGCCGCCGAGGAGTTTCCGGAACCGGACCTTGCAGCTCGCGCTTGCGACCGTGAGCTTCATCATGTGCGCGTACCGCGCAACCTGGGTGAGCAATCAAAAGCCCACACCCATCGCCATGTAGGTCATCGGCGATGGGTACTTGTCGGTGCCGCCGATGCGCGCGGCCTCGTCACTGAACACTTCGAACTTGCCGAACACGCCACGCTTGAGATGCATCTCGCCCGAGACGACCTCCGTATACACCTCGTTGTCGGTCTGCACGCCCTGCGCGGGCAGCTCGGGCTTGTCGATGATGCGCTGGCCGATTTCGCTGGGCAGATTGCTACCGTCGAGCGGCTTGTCCATGGATCGCTCCTGTGGGTGCGTTGGAAGGAAGCGTGCATGGTAGCACCACCGCCGCGACCCCTTTCGCGCGCCGCTGCGCTTTGACGGTTGCCGTCGGCGAGAAAATCATACTTCGAGGCGCTGCCGGTATTCGTCGAAGACTACCGCGCCAAAGGCATGACCCGCATGCGGCCATTGGCGGTCGCTCGAATTGCGAGGGACCGCTAATGGCCGGTCAGCGACTTCAGTTGACGAAACCGCAATCGACCCTCAGCGGACTCACCTGGGCATCACTGCTCCAGGGCGTGCCACGGCTCATCTCTGCCGGGCTTTGCGCGCGGCGTACTTGGCGTCGCGCGCGGCCTTCTGGTCCTCCTTGAGCGCTGCATCGGCCTCGGCTCGAGCGACGCGTTCGGCATCCTTGCGCGCGACTTGTTCGATGGCAGCCTGCGCTTGCCTGGCCTTCTCAGCCGCGCGTTGCGCCTCTCTCTCTTGGGCTCCGACCCGGTCGGAGTACTTCCGGTCCGCCGTGCGGATCTTGCGGGCTGCTGCGGCTTCCACCAGGGCGGCCTGCCGCTCGGAAGACTGTGCGCCGCCGGCCGGCGCCGTCGCGCGCATCTTTTCGAGCTGGGCCTTCTTCGCCTTGGCCGCCGTTTGCAGGCGTTCCACGAAACCTGGTTCTTTACTCGGCATGTCCTCAGTCCGTCATTTCAGGGTGGCTAGCAGTCACGAAGTGGACCCGACTTGCCGATCATATCCGATGCTAGTCGGCAATCTGTAGCCCGTTCACGACTTCGGGTGCAAACTCGATGCCGAGGCCTGGCCCCGTTGGCACCGCAACCAGTCCGTCCTTCACCTCAATCTGAGGGCTGTACCAGTCCATCGGGTGCTCCGGCAGGGCGGCGGCGTACTCGCATCTCGATGGGCAGCTCGGACAGTGTTGCGCAGAAGTGCGTCGAGAGTGCCTGACGTGGACCCAGGTAAGGACTATGCGGCGTCAGCGGCAATCCGTAGTGCCGGGCGATGATGTTCGTGCGGTGGTTGCGGATGAAGCCGCCGTTGTAGAGCACTCGACTTCTTCTTCCGGCGTTGTTTCGCGAATGAGGCTGGAGACGTAGACCGGCACCTGATCGCGCTTTCGCCCGCCGAGCAGGTCGCCGATCGATTTGCCGGTGGCTTTGCCGAGGAGGTCCAGGACAGCCGCCTCGGCCCATGCGACCGTCATCCAGAATGCCGACCCGGCGTACTTGTAGTTCCACTCGATGATCACAGGTGTGCCGGATACGTTGTGAAAGTTGAAGAGGGGGCGGTCGTAGTTTGGACGTGTTTGCGTGGTCATGGTCTCTTCCTTGCTGGAGCGACGCGGGTCTCGCCGACGCCATGAGATGCTGCCGCCGCGCTCGTTCGCATTCTCGTGTGAAACGCCATCAGGATGATCAGCCACAGCGTCGAGCGCGTGCCATAATGCCACGGCGCGCGGCGTCCGCGGTGCGCTCTACATCGTGGTCTTCAGGAGAAAACACATGGCATCGTTGAGCCGTGAGCTGGCGCGGTGGGTCGGCGCGCTGCGCTACGAGGATCTTCCTCCCGCCGTCGTCGATCGCGCCAAGGGCGTCACGCTGCACTGCCTCGCGTCCGTGCTCGTCGGCTCACAAACCCCGGCGGGTCGGCAGGCCGTCAAGTTCATCGCGGACGAGGAGCGCGGCGTCGAGCAAGGCGCGACCATCATGGTCGACGGCACGAAGGTGACGAAAGGCGGCGCGGCGTTCGCGAATTCCGAAATGGGCTTCGCGGGCGGCAAGTGGGACACCTTCCGCATGCTCACGCATCCAGGCACGAGCATCATTCCGAGCGCGCTGGCAGCGGCGGAGGTCTCCGGCGCCTCGGGCAGGGACTTCATGACGGGCGTGGTGGCGGGCTATGAAGTCTCGGAGCGCATGAGCGCGGACTTCATCGCGACCCTGATGGCGCGCGGCTTCCATCCCGGACCCGTATTCGGCCTCTTCGGCGCAGCCATCGCTGCGGCGAAGATCATGGGCCTCGACGCGGAGCAGCTCAACAGCACGATCGCGCTCTGTGCGAGTCTCGCGGGCGGCAATCCGGAAGCGGCGCGCAGCGGCGGCAAGGCCTTGCGCGAGGGCGCCGCGGTGCGCAACGCCATGCTCGCGGTGGCGCTCGCCCAGGCCGGCCATGCCGGCGGTGAAACGGTGCTCGAAGGCGACGCCGGTTTCTACCACGCGTTTGCCGGCAGTAACACGGGCCGGCTCACGTACAACTTCGAGGGCCTGACGAAGACGAGCATTCCGAAGATCGCGGAGAACCTCGGCAAGGACTGGATCTTTCTCGAAACGCTGTATCGCATCTACTCCATTTCGGGCTACAACATCGCGCACATCGACGTTACCGCAGCGCTTTGCAAGGAGCACGACATCAGGCACCAGGACGTGGAGCGCGTAGAGGCCGTGGTGAACTGGCTCGAGACGCAGTACCCGAGTCCGGCTTTTCCGGCCCGGCGCGAGGACGCGCAGCCGCCGCAGCCGGGCATGACGCCCTACTTCACGGCCTACGCCATCGTGAACCGCGGCTTCCCGATCACGCAGACCTGGAGCATGAGCGGCGGGCCGCCGGCGGTTTCCGACGTCGCCCCGGAGGTTCTCGATCTCATGCAGCGGACGACGCTCATCCCGTCGCACACGATGACGCTGTTCGGGCCGCGCATCACGATCTACATGAAGGACGGCAAGGTGCACACCAGACAGGGGACCGGCCGCGAGTTCATCTGGGATTTCGACGAAGAGGCGCGGCGCATACGTGGCGTTGTCCCGCTGCTTCCGATGCCGCCCGAGCAGTTCGAGGAGATGATCGCGACCTGCAGCAATCTCGACCGCGAGGCGCGCGCAGACAAGCTCGTCGGGCTCACGCTCAGTCGAAAGAAGTGACGTGCTCAGGTCCGGCCGCTGATCGCGAATCACGCATCGCGACTTGCGGCCCTAGCCCCGATCGCTGCTCACCCCATCGAGAGCTTCGGGTAGGGATGGTCCTGCACCATCACCTCGACCAGCGCCGGCGAGCGCTTCGTCGCCGCGAGTCCCTGGCGGAGCGCTTCCTCGATGTGCTTCGGATCGCTCACCCGGATACCCTCGGCACCGCAAGCTCTTGCCATGTCGGCGAAGTCGGGGCTCTGAAACAGCGTCCCGTAGACGTGCCCGTAGATCGTCTGCTGCTGCATGGTGGTCTGGCCGAAGCAGTTGTTGTTCATGACGACGCAGAGCACGTTCGCGCCGTACTCGGTGGCGGTCGGCAGGTCGCCGATCGTCATGAGGAACGCCCCGTCGCCCGCGAGCGCCACGACGTCGCGCTGCGGAAACTCCATCTTCGCCACCATGGCCGTCGGCAGGGCGTAGCTCATCGCGTTCCAGACGCCCGACTGCATGAAGGACTCCGGCGTGGCGATGCGCCGCCAGCTGCGCGCCCACATCTGGCAGTTGCCGACGTCGCTCGCGACGACAGCTTCGTCGCCGAGCACCGTGTTCATCGACTCCATGAGCACGCCCGGATGGATCGGCTGGTCAGTTGCGGTGCGGCTCCGCCTGCGCAGCGAGACTTGCGCGCAGCGCCGCCTTTGCCGCGGCCATCCGGTTCGTAGCCGCCTCGTCGCGGGGGCGCTCGTAGGCTCCGAGCCGCTCGAGGAGCGCCGCGAGAAAGAGCTTGGGATCGGCGACGCACTCGTCCTCGTTGCCGTTCGCCGCGTCCGGCCTGTCGTCGAAGCCGACGAGCAGGAGGTTGCGCTCGGGCGCATTCGCCCGCAGAGCCGCCAGCTCGGCAGTGCCGGCCCTGAGGCCGATGCCGAAGATGAGATCGGTGCGCTTCAGCGCCTCGATGCACAGGGGGTGGCTGCGATACTGCTGGAAGTGGCCCGCGAAGAAGGGATGCGACTCCGGAATGACGCCGATCGCATCCTGCGCGAACACGACCGGGGCCTGCAGCTTGACCGCCAGCGCGGCCAGCTCCGCCATGGCGTGCTGGCGGATGATGCCCTTGCCGGCGGCGATCACCGGTGTGCGTGCCGCCATCACGGCTTCGGCGAAGCGCTCGACGAACGCGGGATCCGGCCGGGTGCACACGGTCGGCACCGGCCGGTAGGCGGGCAGCACCGCGGGCGCCTCCTGCAGGATGTGCTCGCTGTAGTCCGACACGCGCGGCAGCTCGACGTGCACGGGGCCGGGACGCCCGCTGCGGGCGATGTGGAACGCCTGCGCCATGACCTCGGGAATGTCCTGGATGCGCTCGACGCGCGCGCTCCACTTGGTGATCTTGCCGAACATCTCGTGCACGAACGCCGGATCGTCGACGCCGTGGAAGGCCTCCTTGTCGGCCTGCAGCGGCACCGCGCCGCCGATATGGATCATCGGCGAGGCTGCGCCGTAGGCCTGCGCCACGCCCGCCATCGAATTGAGGCCGCCCGGGCCCGCCGTCACGAGGCAGACGCCGGGCTTGCCCGTCAGGCGCCCATATGCGTCCGCCATGAGCGACACGTTGGGCTCCTGCTTGCACGTGACGAAGCGGAGCGACTTGACGCGCGAAAGCCCGTCGTAGATCGGATGGATGTGCGAGCCGGGAACGCTGTAGACGCGCTCCACGCCTTCCTCGCGCAAAGCCTCCGCGACAGCCTCGCCGGCGTGCATCGGGGCGCGGGTGCTCATCGAGTGCTGGTGTCCTGCGTCAGCTTGCGCTAGTGATTCGTCATCCCCGCGAAAGCGGGGATCCAGAACGTAGTTTCCTGGAGCCCCGCCTTCGCGGGGGTGACTGATTCTGGAGGGTCAAGCGGCCTTCCTCAACGCCCGCAACTGGCGCGCGATGAACGCCTTCAGCACCTCGTGCGCGCGGTCGGTCTGCGGGCCGGGCTCCTGGATCCACATGTGCTCGCAGCCCTCGAATATCTCCAGCTCGCACTCGCCGCCCGCGGCGCGCCAGGCCTGCGCGAACTTCTCCTGGATCTGCCACGGCACGTTGGAATCGAGCTCGCCCTGCATGATGAGCAGCGGCGGCAGCACGACCTTCTCGCCACGCTCGAGGATCTTCGCGGGATTGGCCTCGAAGATCGACTCCCACGGGTCGAAGTACAGCTTGGTCTTCTTGATCATCTCGGGGCGGTCGGTCTTCACCATGTGCTCGTAGCGCGCATGGCAGTCGCTGATCGGCGAGCGGGTCGCGACGTAGTTCACCGTCGCGTCGATTCCCGGCGCCTCCGCAAGCGGCAATGCGCCGTAACGCGCATCGCGCGGGCGCATCGCGACGAGCTCCGCGACGTGGCCGCCGCTGGAGCTGCCGAGCACACCGATCGTGGAGGCATCGCCCTTCCATTCCGGCGCGCGGTGCTTGAGCCACCGGACGCCGTAGTGCACGTCCTGCACCGATGCGGGGTAGGAGGCTTCGTGAGAGAGGGTCGTGTCGATCGCCACGACCAGGATTCCGCTCCTCGCGGCCGCTTCGCACATCGGCACGTTGGCCAGACGGTCCTTGTCGTGCCAGGCGCCGCCGTGCACGTCGAGCAGCACGGGAAAGGGCCCCGCACCTTGCGGCTCATAGACCCGCGCCATCAACTGGCGCTTCGGGGCGCTCCTGAATTCCACGTCCCGGACCTTGAGCTCGTAGTTTGCGGACGGGTTGTAGCTCGTCGTCATGGTCGCTCCTCCAGTGGTTGTCCGTGCAGCCGGCCGGCTGTGGGGAAGCGGCATTATGGCACCGCCAACCCGGGTGGAAGCAAGGTGTAGCGCAATCCGTCGGCGTGCGTCAGCAATGGCCTGGACGGGTCATTAGAGCATCGGCACGCCATCGTGGTCGACGGCGAAGCGCTCGCCGGCCTCGATGGGTACGCGCAACCGGTTTTCGAGCGACGGGATCGGACAATTCCAGGCTCTGCTGAACGAGCAGGGAAGGAGTCGCGCGTAGTTGAAGTCGATGCTCACGGCTCCGGACCGATCCATTGGTGTGTGCACGGCGCGGCCGGAACCGTAGCTCGCATGGCCGCTGGTCGCATCGGTGAAGTGGAACATGTAGGTGTCCCCGTAGCGCGTCCCGTAGAGCGTCTGTTCCGCGCCATCGATGGCGAACGTCACCTTCGCTGCCACCGGCCTCTCCACCGGGATCGGGTTGCGGTGATGGGAGATCGCGATTGTCCTTCCGTCGGTGACTTTCTCGACACGTGCCTCGACGATCCACTCGGTCGACCAGTCGTACGCCTGGATATGACTGAACTGCTGTGCCCAGACACTCTCCGGGTTCCAGACCTGGAGGGCGAATCTCTTCTTGTCGTAGCTGAAAACGATCCCCTCGGCGCCATTGGGAAAATAAGCGACCGAATCGGGATGATCCGGTCCGAACACCAGTTTCGCGCTGCCGTCGACCGTGCGGCCGTCGATCACGATCCCATCGCGGGCACTCGCCTCGACCAGGAGACCGGCTTCCCCCTCGGGCAGTGGTGACCAGAGCCCCGGAGCGCCCGGCACACGCTGTCCCGGTTTCGCCACATGGTTTCCCCAGACGAACGAGACGGGTCCGCGCTTTCCCCTGACGGATTCGGTTCGTTGCTGAATATGCTCGCGGTGCTTCGCGCGCGAATCATTGCTCTCGGTCATCTGGACCTCCTGGGTAAAGGGGACGCACACAATTTCCGCCCTGCAATTTTCGCCCCGGCGGCTGCACAGGAAACTGTGTGCGTCCCCTTTTACCGCAGGGACGTACCGCTCGGGGCGAATGCCGCACCCGGCACGCGGATGCTAATAGTGGGAGTCGAAGTTCACGCCTTCCATCTTCATGAGCTCGTCGAGCTCGATGTACGAGCGCCGCGTCTCGCGGTCGACCGTGAACTGCATGCGCTTGTGCCCTTCGAGCGCAGCCCGGACGGACAGCAGCTGCAGGCCATCGCTTCCGACCTGCCACTCGTGCGAGCCGGCGATGCCCGCGGGCGCGTAGATCGCGTTTCCGGGGCCGACCGGATACTCCTTGCCGTGATAATCGCGGACGATCGCGCTGCCCCGGATCACGTAATAGAAGACCTCGATCGGGTGCCAGTGCAATTCCTCGTGCACGCCCGGCTGGAACGTGGCGACCGCCACCCGCACCCGCTCGCTCGGAGACTCCGGCACGCCAACCAGAGGCTGCACCGTCTGGCCCTGGACCACGCCCGGCAGCTTCCTGACCTGTGACTGGTCGATGATCCGCAGCGTCGATTCGAATTCCATGGCGGTCCTCCGTGATGGCAGATTCATGTCGCCAGGCGCCGTTCGCTGCGAGATGGCCGGACAATCGAGGCTGGCCCGCGACTCGGTGGATCGTCTGGCATTTGGGTACGACGGTCAAGGCCGGGCGCAAGGCGAATCGACGCCACCCGCCGACAGCTTGCCGGTTGCGCCACCGTGGCAGGTTCGGAGGCGAGGCAAAGATTCCACGGCCGGGGGCTGGAGTAAATCGCCGACTTGGCTCATCCTTCGTCCCTCATCCTTGAGCCCGATACCCTGCCCCATGACGCCAGCTATCCGGACCGGATCGATCGACGCGCACGCACACTGGACGCCCGAAGCCTATGTCCGCTACATCGGCGAGCTCGGGCGCAACGCGACCAGCGGGCCGCTCTCCCCGCTCAATTTCGACCTCGAAGCGCGCCTGAAATGGATGGACGGCCACGGGGTGAAGATGCACGTGCTGACGCTGTCGGGCGGCATGCCGTGGCAGTGGGCGCCGCAGGACGCGGCGAACCGGCTGGCGCGCATCGTCAACGATGCCGCAATCGAAGCGCACAAGGCGTATCCGGACCGTTTCGTGGCTGGCGCCGCGCTCCCGATCCGCGATCCCGCGG
This sequence comes from Betaproteobacteria bacterium, assembly GCA_009377585.1. Taxonomy (NCBI): domain Bacteria; kingdom Pseudomonadati; phylum Pseudomonadota; class Betaproteobacteria; species Betaproteobacteria bacterium. The sequence continues at coordinate 444 of WHTS01000052.1, read as the reverse complement.
CGGCACTGAAGGAGCTCGACCGAGTCGCGGGCGCGCCGGGCATGCGCGCGGTGCATCTGCCCAACTCCATCGAAGGGCGTGACTACATCTTCGAGCCCGCTTACGCGCCACTGCTCGCGCGCTGCGAGGAGCTGCGCTACACCCCCTGCTGTTCCATCCGCTCGACGCAGTGGAGAACCACTACGGTGGCCAGGAGCGCCTCGCAGGGCCGCTGTTCATCTACAACACGCTCGGCTTCCCGTTCGAGACCGCGACCACCGCCGCCAAGTTCATCCTCTACGGCGTGCTCGACCGCTTGCCTGCGCTCGACATCGTGCTGCCGCATTCCGGCGGCTGCTTTCCCTACATCGCAGGGCGGATCGACCACAGTATCGCCAAGGGCGCGGCGGCGGTCGAGCTCGCACATCCGTTCCGCGACTACATACGCCGCTTCCACTACGACTC
>WHTS01000051.1 GCA_009377585.1 Betaproteobacteria bacterium | reverse complement strand
AGCTGCGCGAGAAAATTGAGGAGCAACTCGCGAAACTTCAGAAGCTGCCCAGCTTGATCCGCTCATTTTTCAATGCTCCGTCTGTCGCCTATATTGGCGACTGGTGAGTAAACGCGCCAGCGTACCCAGGGTTGTGAGCGGCATGCTCAAACGCCATCCGCCCGAACTCCCGGATGAACCCATTCTGCTTGCCGTCGCGAATCATCGCCGGCAGGTGCTTCCATAAGGCGTAGTGCTCTGGACCTTCCTCGAGCAAGGTGACGCCGCGCAACGTTTGCGCGTGGTCCTGACGGAGGCGATCGCCAGCAGCGGTGAGAGCAAACGTGCGATGGCTGTCTTCCTGCAGCAGATCGAGGGAACCAAGCGCTCTCAGCAGTCGGTAGCAGAGGGCCGGATCGAGACCCAGGTGCTCAGCGATTGCCGGGGCGGCTTTGGGGGCATCGGCGAGGGCGTCGAAGATGCCCAGCTTCACGCCGGTATAGAGGATTTGGCTCCGCCATCGACCGAAAATGATGTCCAGGACGCTCGTTTGTGGATCTGGCATCTTCAACCTCCTAACTCATCCAGACCACGCCAGCCGGATGCGGCTTAACGAATAGTGTTTTATCTGTCGTGGCTCTGCACGGCAGACAAAACCTGTTGAACTGAACCGCATGAGATGGCATCGGCTGGGTGTGTGTGAACGAGAAAATCATCTCATCCACGGATCTCGTCTGTCCCGATCGTGCGTGAAACCGGAGTGAGCCTGGTGTCGGCCGGAAAATGCACGAGCGTACCAGTGCCGCACCGGATCGATTCGTCTTCATCGATTCGTCTTCGAAGCTGATCTCGACATTGCCTCTGAGCACGTAGAATGACTCATCCCAGTCGTGGCTATGCGGCGGCGGCCAGGACCCTTCTTCGCCTTCCTGCAGCGTGATCTCGTAACCGTGAGTCGCGGCATTCGATGCAAGCACGGTGATCTTTGTGCCCAGCACGCTCAGTGGTCGATCGTAGTCCTGGGGCTTACAACAAACGGTTGGGTCTTCATGGGTTCCGGGCCTCCATCGATCGGATATACGTCATACGCCTCTATCGAAGAGTGGTGACATCAGGCATCCGATGTCACCCGCGAGGCTGCACCGGGCGCGAGCGTAAAGCGCACCGTGACGCGCGGGCGGCCGAGTGAACGAAATCGGTCACCTGGACCTCGGACATCGACAATTTCAACTCACCCGCGTGGTCCAGAAACTCGGACGACAGCTGACGGTAGACTCCTGGCATGGGTTCCGCGCCGCCACTGCTGACATTTCTACTGATGACCTTCTCAGGCTGGGTGCATCGACGCCCTGATTTGTGCGGCCGCTTCGGGTGAACCGCCATTTCTGCAACGGGTCGGCCAGAGCCCGTCGCGGTTCACAGACCGCGACCGTTGAACCGTTGAACACCAGGAAAGCTGACGTTTGGCTTGACGATGCAGTTGCTGCCGAGAGCAGGGATTCGGCGGACTGGATGCTGTGCCGGCCTTTAACCTGATGCGAGGTCAAATCAGGTTGCGCAAAGCTTTGCCGCCAGGCGTGCGGTAGGCCGCGAAATGGGCGTCGTCGATCGTAATCATGTCCGACACGCCAGACCGGTCAGCCAGCCAGAGCAGCGAAGCATCGGTCACGTCCATCGCGTTATCGGCATACTTGGCAACCAGGGTGGCAATGGTGGCGATGGAATCCGGCGGCATTTCGTGGATCGTGACGCCGCCCGCGTTGACCCACTGCAGGAATGCCACCCCCAGCCTCGTCGGCAACAAGTGCACGGTTTCGACCAGAACCGGCCAAGTGGTGACGAGCTCGCCGCGAAAACCGTCGAGGTAGGCGCGAACCCGTGCATGATGCCGGTCGCGCCGGTTGAACCAGGCGACGAGGGCGCCGCTATCGACGATTGCGCCGGGCACGGATGCGCTTGCGCAGGTGGCCGCGAGCGTTCTCGGCGAGATCGGCAGGCCCTGCGAATCCGCCGATCAGCCCGAACTCGCGCGCCAGCTCTGCTGGGGACTTGGTTGGGGCCCGCTCGGCGTAAAGGTGCAACGCCTCCTTGATGACCTCGCTCTGGCTCTTGCCAGTGGCTGCGCTGACCTTTTCGAGCACCGCTTGGTCGCTGTCGGTCAGCCTGACGGAAAGCACCTTCATCGCCAGCCCTGTGGATTGTCATACGCGGCCATATTACAAATCTAGGGCCGCGCGGTCAATTTCGAGGCGAGCGTCCTGGATAGATAAAAGACAACCTGCGAAAGGTGCGCCCGACGGCGTGCCGCGGGCGGCTAGGCCGGCGATCGATTTTCCCCTACTGCAGGCTCGTAGTCGTTGAATTTACGATCGGAATAGCTTCGGCTTCCCGTGGGGACGCCAACCCCGACGCAGCAGTCCGAGGGATTATGCGTTTGAATCCCCCAGAACGCCTCCATTGACCAGCTGTGACGGACAATTCCTTGGATGGAGGTCTCTCTCCACCACGATCCGCTAAAGGTCCGCAGCCTCAACCAATAGCGTGCGGGAGCTTTGCGGGAATAAGTCTTGCATCGTCCTACACAGTGATGCACGGTTGCAGCGAGTGTTGTGCCATTTGATCAATATGCAATGCTTTCATTTGCTGCATGGGGAGCAGGTGGTCGGAGGTTCAAAATCCTCTCGTTCCCGCGGACTCAAGTAGTTGTTTCCTCCTCTTCACGTAGTGCTGCCGATTTCAATCAGGCGTCATGGCGGCTGCGTCACGGCTGTTCGAAAAGCTCCTCTCGCTTGCGAACCCGCATGAGTACTTGCTTTGCGGGCGATGCATGATTCGAGCATAGTCGTTTCCCGCGTACCTACTATGTTTGCAGGTGGTTGGACGCGGTCTTCTCCAAGGTCCTGCCCGCTCCGCTGAGCATTCCTCCTGGCGCTCGCACTCAAAAGGCTGTTAACGCTGGAAACTCATCGAACGTTAAGACGCGCCGGCTCGCGCGCTAGGAGATTCGGAACACATAGGGATGGGTGTGACTGGGCAAGCCTTGTAGCCCTTTCTCGTCCATCTGTACCGATTTGAAGGGGGGATGGGCGAATGTGGCGGGTCGGGACGGACGGGACAATACGTGCCTTGCGCCGTGTTGTTGCGGAGCCGACGAGCAACCACACGCTTGCATCAAACAGTTCGTCGGGCAATAGACGCCAGAAGTGGGTCCTGCTCAACGCGAGTTACATCCATGCCGCACGCCCTCACATGAACATACCACCCAGCCTGGGATGGAGACCGTGCCACTGATCGAGATGGAACGGAATCGCCAGGCGAGGAAGCCCTACCCCTTGTCGTGGGATGAGCAGACGCTGCTCTTCGGCGAGCTCCGATCCGATCCCAACGCCCAGATGGCGCTCTTCAAGGTCAATACCGGGCTGAGGGAACAAGAGGTGTGCACTCTCCGGTGGGACTGGGAGGCGGAGGTGCAGGAACTGTAAACCAGTGTATTCGTCATCCCTGCGATCTTCAGCGAGGATGGACGAAGCGGGGTGAAGAACCGGGAAGACCGTCTGGTCGTTCTGAATGCGGTGGCAAGATCGGTGATCGACGCACGTCGGGGAAGACATCCCGAATTCGTTTTCACCTATCGGGGAAGGAAGCTCGATTGCATGAACAACACCGCATGGCAAAGCGCCCGTACCCGAGCAGCTGGGAAGTATCGCGATCGGTTCGGGAAGGATGCGCCTTGGGGATTTCAGCGCCTGCGTATCCACGACCTGAAGCACACCTTCGGTCGGCGGCTACGTGCGGCAGGCGTCCCTTTCGAAACGCGACAGGTGCTTCTCGGCCACACGAACGGAAGCATCACTACGCACTACAGCGCGGCCGAAATCGGGGAGTTGATCGACGGAGTGAACAGAATCGACGCGTCACGTTCGACGCCGGTGCTCACTACGTTGAGGGTTCCGAGCACAACCTTCGCTGCCAAACGCAATGCAACGCCCAAAGCGTTGCAAAGCGTTGCAGCGAAAAAATTAGGCCACTCGAAAATGGCCTAAGTGCTTGATTTTTGGCGCGCCCGGCAGGATTCGAACCCACGACCCCCTGGTTCGTAGCCAGGTACTCTATCCAACTGAGCTACGGGCGCTTGAGGCAGCGATTCTAGCAGATTGCCTTTGCGGCCCGAAAGCCTACGGTCCGGGCCGGCGGCGGGGCGATCGAGCGGTATGATCGGCCCCAAGGGGCATCTCCGGCGACTGATCTCGAGCCCCGGGCAACGCGCAATGGACGGATCCATCAATGCCACTGGGACTGCTCGGAGGCGGCTTCGATTCCTCGGGTGCGGCCGCGGATGAATTCGACGATTGGTACGACACCGAGCACATCCCGGAGCGGATGCGCATTCCAGGCTTCCTCAACGCGGTGCGCTGGATCGGCGTTTCCAATCCGCGCATCTCGCTTGCGATCTACGACCTCGAAAGCCTCGACGTGCTGAAGAAGCCGGAGTACCGCGCGGTTTCGCCGGAGAATTTCTCGCCCTGGTCGAAGCGCATTCTGCTCGGGAAGTGCACGCGGCTTTGCCGGTTCAACTGCGTGCAGATGGGCGCGGGCGACCAGGTGGCGCCCGAGAAAGGCACGGGTCTGTTCGTCGTCGCGTTCAACTCGGCAGCCGAATTCGAGCCCGGCCTCGATCGATGGATCGAAACCGAGCACCTTCCTCGGCTGGCTGCCGTTCCGGGCGTGCTGCGCGCGCGCTGGTTCAAGACCCCGGCCGATTCGCCCGGCAGCAGCTCGCACAAGCATGTCGTGACTTGTCATCTCGATTCGCCGTCGATATGCGACTCCCCGGCCTGGGGGGCCGCCTTGGAGGGCGAGGGCATGCACGAGATGCGTCGTCACATGAAAGACATCCTGCCTCTGGCGCTCCGGCGCTACACTAGGCGCGCCTGATCGCCGGGAGACCCGTGCCGTCGCGGTGTGCGGTGAGAGTATGCTCGCGGTGCACGCGTCACTTGCCCATGCCAGGCGCGTCACGATCTCGCCCCTGCACTCGAACTGCGTAGGTGCGAGGCAGGAGTTGAACGCCATGACGACCTCGTTCGCGGCAAGCGTTCTCGCGCAAGCGGTTCCGCGGCGCGTGCGTGGCGAGTTCGCGTTCCCGCGCAGGCAAAGCTTCTTTCCTTCGCCGGTCGATTGGCGTGACGAAGTCCTCTATTTCCTGCTGGTCGATCGGTTCAGCGATGGCCAGGAAAGCACCCGGCCTTTGCTCGATCGGCGCAACCGCCGCGCGGCCCGCCCCGGGAGCATCGACGGTGGCGAGTGGCGTTGGGACCTATGGGCCGAATCCGGCGCGCATCGCTGGCAGGGCGGCACGATCAAGGGCGTGCAATCGAAGCTCGACTACCTCGATGATCTCGGTGTGACGGCGATCTGGTTGAGCCCCGTCTTCAGGCAGCGCGGGCACTTGGATACCTTCCATGGCTACGGCATCCAGCATTTTCTCGATGTCGATGCGCGCTTCGGCACGCGCGCGGATCTGGTCGAGCTGGTGGATGCGGCGCATCGCAAAGGCATTCGCATCATCCTCGACATCATTTTCAATCACACCGGATTCAATTGGGTATATCCCGGCGGAATCGCCGAGCCTGCCTTCCGCCACTTTCCGGGCTACTACGATTTCGGTTCCTGGCTCGGCCGCAACGGCGAGCGGATCGGTCCCGAAGTCGGCAACGAAGAGGAGGGCGTCTGGCCGCAGGAGCTGCAGAACGCCGGATGCTATACGCGCGCGGGCAGCGGCGATCTCGGCGCGGGTAGCCTCGAGGATCCGCACGCCGAGCACAAGCGCACCGATTTCTTCACGCTGCGTGATCTGGCGCTGGACAATCCCGGCGTGCTCGATCACCTCGCTGCCTGCTACAGTTACTGGATCGCGCTGACTGACTGCGACGGCTTTCGCATCGACACGCTCAAGCACGTGTCGTTCGAAGAGGGCAGGAACTTCTGCGGCGCGATCAAGGAGTTCGCGGCCAACCTCGGCAAGTCCGGTTTCCTGCTGGTAGGGGAGGTCGCCGGCGGCGATTTCGCGCAGGATCGCTATCTCGATGTGCTGGGACGCAATCTCGATGCGGCGCTCGACATCGGCGCCATGCGGCCCACCCTGCACGACGTCGCGAAGGGACTCGGTCATCCCCGCAGCTACTTCGACGGCTTCGATGCCGGAAGCGCGGAAATGGGCTCGCATCGTAATCTCGGCCAGCGGCACGTCTCCATCCTCGACGACCACGACCATGTGTTCGGCGCGAAGATCCGCTTCTCGGCCGAGGCGGCGTCCGAGCATCAGGTCGCAGCCGCCGTCGCCCTGCAGCTATTTACGCTCGGCATTCCCTGCATCTACTACGGAACCGAACAGTCGTTCGCGGGGCCGGAAGCGTCAGAGCGCGCGTACCTTCCGGGCTGGAAAGGCGGCGATCACGCGGATCGCTATCTGCGCGAGGCCATGTTCGGTCCTCGGCATCCGCGGGCAGCGGGGCTGAATGGTTTGCCGCCGGACGGAGCGCTCGATCGGCTCTTGCCGGGCTTCGGAGCGTTCGGCACGGCGGGCGCGCATTGCTTCGATCCGGAGTTTACGACCTACCATCGTATCGCGGCTCTCGCCGCCGTGCGCAGGCGCTTTCCCGTGCTGCGCAAGGGAAGGCAATATTTGCGGCCGATCTCGCTGTTCGGCGCGCCGTTCGTGTTCCACGGACCCGGCGAGCTCGTCGCCTGGTCGCGAATCCTGAGCGACGAGGAAGCATTGTGTGTCGTCAATGCGCACGGGACGCAAACGCGCGGCGGTGATGTGCTGATCGACGCGAGTCTCAATGCGCCCGCAACGGCGCTCACGGTGATCGTCAATACGACCCAGGCGGCGCGAGGATCGTCTGCAAACGTGGCCCATCCCGTCGGCTCGCGCATCCCCGTAGAGCGGTCGCAAGACGGTGCGGCCTACGTGCCGATCCGAGACGTGCCTGCTTCCGAGGTCCTCGTACTGGTCAATCACGGCTCGGAAGCCGGACCTTGAAGCGATGCGAGCCGGATGATCGCGATCGATTGCTGCGCATTCATCCCCCCAGGAATATCCGTGTGAGAAGTCGCGTTTCGCTTGATCCGTATCAAGCGCTTGACCGCGTTGCGGGTGCAGACTGCGCCTTTCTTATCGTGATGAATCGACTCGTCCGCCGAGGCGATTCGACGGTCGGGTATGCTGCGACCAGGGCAAAACCAATCGACGCAACAAAGCTTGCGTCGGTCCGCTCCGGGTGCTCTTCCGGCGATCGTCAGGGTACTCTGTCGTCAACCGATACTGCGGACCGCTGAACGGATGCGCAAACCCATGGACGAAGTCGCCCCGCGGTCATCCGACCTGTCTACCGAGACGTACGAGGCGTCACACCGCCGCGACAGCAGCGCCGAAGTAATCCAGGAGCAGATCCGGCTGGCCTACGCCAACCTGCCGGTCTCGCAAGTCGTGGCGCTGTTGAACGGTCTCGTGCTGGCGTTCGTGCTTTCCTTCGCGGTCGGGACGGCGCGGGCGGCCGGTTGGCTTGCGGGCCTGGTGGCCGTGACGGTCGCGCGCATGGTGATCGCCATGCTCTATCGGAAGGCATCACCGACGGCCAAGGCCGCGCCTTCATGGCGCGTGTTCCTGCTGGCCGGCGCAGCTGCATCCGGGCTCGCGTGGGGCTCGACCGCGCTCGTGCTGTATCCGCCCGAATCGATCATCCACCAGGTTTTCATCGCCTTCGTCGTGGGCGGCATGGTGATCGGAGCGATCATTGCAATGACGCCGATGTTCGCGACGTTTGTACTGTTCGCGTTGTCGGCGCTGCTGCCCAACATAGCGCGTTATTCCTTCGGCGGAGATAACGTCCACCATGCAATGGCCGCCATGGGGGCGATCTTTCTGGTTGCGATGCTGGTGCTGGGCAAGCGCATACACGACACGATGACCGCATCGCTGCAGCTGCGATTCGAGAATCGGGACTTGATCGCGTTTCTGTCCGGCAGCAGAAAACACCTCGTGGCCGTCAACGCCGACCTGCTGGCCGCGCAGGACAAGTTGACCAAAGCCAACGAAGCGCTCGAGAGCCGGGTTGCGGAACGCACGGCCGCGCTGCAGGCGGCCGACCAGCGCAAGGACGAGTTCCTCGCAATGCTCTCACACGAGCTGAGAAATCCGCTCGCACCGATACGCAATTCGATCTACATCCTCAATCACTTCGACGCGGGCAGCGAGCAAGCCCGCCACGCGCGCGAGATCATCGAGCGCCAGACCCAGCACATCGCCCGCCTGGTCGACGATCTGCTCGACGTGACTCGCATCGCGCGCGGCAAGATCGAGCTGCGGCGCGAACGTGCCGATCTGACCGAGCTGGTCCAACGCACCATGCAGGACTATGCGCCGGTTTTCCAGCAGTTCGGCATTGCGGTGTCGGCGCAACTACCCGAGCGGCCGATTTGGGCGAGCGTGGATGCAACCCGCATCGCACAGCTCGTCGGCAACCTGCTGCAGAACGCAGCCAAATTCACGCCCGCGGCAGGCACGGTCGAGCTTTCGCTGCGCAGCGTGGATGGCTGGGCCGAGATCCGCATCAGCGACACCGGCGCCGGGATTCCGTCCGACCTGCTGCCGAGCTTGTTCGAGCCGTTCATGCAAGGCAAGCAATCGCTGGCTCGAACCGAGGGCGGGCTCGGGCTGGGCCTGGCGCTGGTGAAGGGCATCGTCGAATTGCATCAGGGGAGCGTCGCGGCCGAGAGCGCGGGATTGGGCCAGGGATCGGCCTTCACCGTGCGCCTAGCGCTGCTTGCCTTCGACGATGTTCCGGCAGCGCCGAGTCCCGCACGTCATCGTGCCGCGCAAGCGCGCCGTGCCTTGATCGTGGACGACAACAAGGATGCGGCCGACTCGTTGGCTCAGCTGGTATCGATGTTCGGCCATGCCGCGGAAGTCGCCTACGACGGCGCTACGGCACTTGCAAGGGCGCGCGCGAATCCTCCGGATGTCGTGCTGTGCGACTTGGGTCTTCCCGGCCTCACGGGCTACGACGTCGCGCGCGCATTGTGTGCCGAGCGAAGCGGGATTCGACTGGTGGCGATCAGCGGCTATGCGCAGCCCGAAGACATCGCAGCCGCGAAGAAAGCCGGGTTCGAGCAGCATATCGCGAAACCGATCGATCCGGAGGCCGTGCGAAACCTGCTGCTCTAAGGCGAAAGGTGTGGGTTTCAGCCACCCTTCGCCTTGCGCACCCTGACCGACGAAAATGCTCCGCGCCAGGACGAAGCCACGACTGCTGCGAACGAACCGGGACGACGAATCGGTAAACTTGGAGTACAGGCGCTGCGACCGCGTGGCGCGGACTCTCGATTCAAACCCAACCCAAGGTGGCCACCATGAGCGAGCCGCGCCTGGTGTTTCTTTTCAGCGGGCATATGATCGACGCGAAAAACCGCGCTGCGCCCCGTTTTCCGCCGGACAAGGAGCCGATCGCAGCCCGTGCGATCGCAACGGTGCTGGATGAACTGGGAGCGGGCGCCGCCGATCTCGGCATGACCGAAGGCGCGTGCGGTGGCGATCTGCTTTTCGTCGAAGCCCTGCTCGAACGAGGAGGACGGCTGGAATTGTTTCTGCCCTTCGATGAGGCGGCGTTCCTGCGGGAGTCGGTCGACTTCGAGAAGCCCCCTTCATCCGATCCGGATCTTTGGCTTGAGCGCTTCATGGCGGCAAAGGCTCGTGCAAATGTGCGCGTGATGACCGACGTGCTGGGTCCGACCCCGGAAGGCGAAAGTCCTTTCCAGCGGTGCAATCTATGGATGCTCGACGAGGCGTTGGCCAAGGGTGCCCGCAAGGTCCGCTTCATCTGTCTGTGGGACGGCGAGGATGGCGACGGGCCGGGCGGAACCAGACACATGGTGGAGGCCGTGCGTTCCCGTGGCGGCGAAGTGCGCTGGCTCGACGTGAGGAAGCTGTGGTGAGCCGGCCTACTTGATGCCGAGCACCCCTTTGGCTCGTGCCAGATACTCCATGCGATCGTCGAGACCGTTGTAGCCGCCGTTGATCGCCTTGGTCACCGCCTTGGCGTCGTCGGCATCCGCCAGCCGGTTGATCTGCCGCTTGTTCCAGTACCAGCAGGCAACATCCACGGCCACGAACGGATCCGAGGCCACCCGATCGGGATCGGCGACACAATCGATTCCGCAGTCCTTGCCGTACTGCGCATAGTTGGCCCTTCCGGTGAGTTGTATCAGACCGCGGCCCTTGAAGAACTTCCCGTCGCCCGGTACGGTGTTGCCGAGGTCGCGGCGTTCTTCGTAAGCCGACCCGTCGGCGATCTCTTCGGCATAGAGGAAGGAAGCGGTCTCGTGAGCGATCTGAGCCACGAAATGCGCCATGCGCAGCGGCGTAGTGATACTGTACTTCTTCATGCCGGCAACCAGCGGCTCGAAATAGAGCTCGATCTTCGCGGGCAACGCACGAGGCATGACTACGGAAAGCTTCTCTTTCGACGGCCCCGGCGGTAATCCCGCGAGAAGTGCACTAACGGTGGCATCTCCGGGAGCCAGCAAGCCATCCGAGTGCGGAATCTTCATGATCGTCGTTTCGAAGTGCTTGATCGCTTCGATGGTCCTCGGACCAATGCGGCCGTCCGGGTCGAGCTTCTCCGGCTTGGGATTCGGGAAGCGCGCAATGTTCAGGTTGAACAGAATCTGAGCCACCATGACATCGGTCAAGTCGTTGTGGCCGCTCTGGCCTACGCTCTTGGCAAAACACATGAGAGCCTCCTGACGGCAAAGAGGAGCAATCAGTATGTCTCACGAAGATGCCCCAGGCCAGGACAATCGTCTCCTCCTGGCTCAAGACCTCCCGCGATCACGACGGCGACTGCAGCGAACATGAAGTCGCAACGATGTCTAGTGACGGGCGGGGCGTTGCCGTAAGGTACGCGAATCCGGCATAGTGATTTGGACGGAGCATCAGCGGCATGAATCAGCTGGTCGCCGCAACCACCTGGAGCAGCCATGAACCTCGCTGACAAGTTGACCAAGAAGCCGCCATACAAGCTGCTGGCGCTGGACGGCGGCGGCATCCGTGGACTGATTACCATCGAAGTGCTCGCCGAGATGGAGCGCCTGCTTCAGCAACGGCTCGGACGCGGGGATGATTTCGTGCTCGCCGATTACTTCGATTATGTTGCGGGCACCAGTACCGGTGGCGTCATTGCAACCTGCATCGCTCTGGGCCTGAGGCTCGACGAGATCCGCTCGTTCTACTTCGACAGCGCCGAGCTCATGTTCGAGAAGGCGTCGATACTGAAACGGCTCAACTACAAGTTCGAGGACGAGCCGATTGCACAGAAGTTGCGCAGTGTTTTCAAGGAAAAGACGGGTGAGGAAGAAACGACGCTCGGTTCCTCCAGCTTGCGCACGCTGCTGATGGTCGTGCTGCGAAATGCCAGCACCGATTCACCCTGGCCGCTTTCGAACAATCCGAAGGCGAAATACAACTGTCCCGAAGACCGTCCGGGTTGCAATCTGAACCTTCCCTTGTGGCAAGTCGTACGCGCGAGCACGGCGGCACCGACCTACTTCCCGCCGGAGCAGATTTCGGTCGGCACGAATCGGTTCGTATTCGTCGACGGCGGCATCACGACTTTCAACAACCCGGCCTTCCAGTTGTTCATGATGGCGACGGTAGAGCCGTACAACCTGAACTGGAAGCCCAAACGGCCCGAGGATATGCTGCTGGTGTCGATCGGAACCGGAACGAGCCCTGAAGCAAACGGCGCTCTCGATCCCGATCGCATGAACCTGCTCTTCAATGCAAGCACGGTTCCCTCGGCGCTGATGTTCGCGGCGCTCAACGAGCAGGACTTCCTGTGCCGCGTGTTCGGTCGCTGCCTGGTCGGGGATCTACTCGATCGCGAGCTCGACAGCATGGTGGAATCCACCGGCAAACACGGACACCGCGGGCCGGTCGATCCGAAGCTCTTCACCTATCTGCGTTATAACGTCGAGCTGACGCGCCCGGGGCTGGCCGCGCTCGGCATCACGGATATCGAGCCCGAGCACGTGCAAAAGCTCGACTCGGTGAAATACAAGGCGCAACTGGTACGCGTTGGCAAAGCGGTTGCCCAAGCGAAGGTGAAGTCTTCTCACTTCGCCGGCTTCGATTGTTGATCATTGCCTGGAGCCATCATGTCCGATGCAGCAAAGTCCGCCACCGACCGGTTCGGTCATCCCATCGACCCGATCGTGGGCTACGCGCGAGGTCCCATTCTCGCGAGTACCGACGAGGAAGTGCGGCGCATGCTCAAGGCGCGTCACATGGTCGGCGCGCGCGTGCGGAGCCAAGGCGTGGACAGCGTTTACGACTTGTCGGGCATGAACCGCGGGGCGGGGCTCACGGAAGCGGAAGTGCCACATCTCACGAGCCATGTGCCGTATTTCGAACGCTTCGAGGGCAAGACCGAGCCGCTTGCGCTGAAGCACATGGGGGCGGATCCGCAACGCCACAAGGCGCTCATCGTGAACCGTGTTTCGGCCGCCAACTTCATCGCGCTCACCACGATTCTCGAATCGGGCGACAAGGTGTTCGCCCTGGCGCCGGCCGGCGGAACCTCGCATCCGTCCACGGTGCGTCCGATCGCGATGGCGGGCGCGGATTTTCAGCAATTCCATGCCATCGACGAGCTCGAGCGGGCGTGGCAGACGCAAGGTCCGCCGCGACTGCTCCTGATCACGCCGATCAGCGCGTCGAAGCGCCACATCGATCTGGCCGACGTCAAGCGTGCGCTCGCGCTCCCGCGCGCGGCGCACACGTTGGCCTACATGGACGATGCGCACATGGCTTCACGCGTCGGGTTTTTTCAGGAGCCGCGCACCTTCCAGGTCGGCGAGATCGACCTGGCCGTCTGCTCGGCGGACAAACACGTCGCCGGTCCCCGGGCAGGCGTGTTCGTCGGGCGCCCCGATCTCGTCGATGCGATCGGCTCGCGCATCTACGAGCTCGGGTTGGAAGCGCAGGCGGGCCAGTACGTCGGGGTCGCCAACGCGCTGCGAGACTTCGATCCCGAAGTGATCCGCCGGGCGGGCGAGGTCGCGAAGCAACTGCTGGAAGTGATGCAGCGCCAGTTCGGCGCGCGCGCCTATCAGGGCGGCCCGGGCGTTTCGATCTCGGGCGACGACGTGCTGCAGATTGCGATGGAGCAGTCCGGAGCCAAAGGCAAGCCGAAGATCGTCGCCGTGGAAGCGGCAGGTCTGGCAGCGATGGAGATGCTCGGTGAGGACGGCATTCTCACCATCGGTGCCGTATCGATGCCGGGTAGCGCGCCGGTTCTGCGCCTCATGATGTATCCCGATGGCGCGCGGCTCGGTGTGGAACGTATCTCGGCTTCGGTCGAGAACGCGCTCGGCAAGCTGGGCGACGTGGTGAACGACGTCGATGCCGTGCGCGAGAAGCTGCTCGGTTAGCCGTGCCGTCATTTCCCGTGCAGGCGGGATTTCATATCTCGAGCCAGACGAGAGGTTCTCCAATGTGCCATGCGATAGCGCAGACAAAGCCGAGGTTCCTTTGAAGAGCATCCCGCGCGCGGAACGTACCCGTGTTGTCCCCATCCTGATCGCGACGCTTGCAGTTTCCCTTGCACACGCAGGCGAAACGAACGCTCAGGCTTACCCGACAAAGCCCATTCGCGTGATCGTCCCGCTCGCGCCGGGTGGCGGCAACGATACGCTCGCCCGCTTCATGGCCAAGCCGCTCGCCGAGGCGCTGGGCCAGCAGATGGTGGTGGAGAACCGGCCGGGCGGGGGCGGCCTCATCGGCGGCGAATTCGTCGCACGCGCCGCGCCGGACGGCTATACGCTGGTCGTGGCCGGCTCGGGGCTCCTGGTCGTCACGCTCGCGCATCGCAAGCTCGACCTGCAAAAGGATCTCGAGCCCGTCGCGGTGATTGGCGAATACGCCTCGCTCCTCGTGGTGCATCCGTCGCTGCCGGTGAAAAGCGTGCGCGAGCTCATCGCGTTCGCGAAAGCGCGTCCCGGAGCGCTCAACTACGGCACGGCCGGCATTGGATCGGCAGGCCACCTCGTCACCGAGATGTTCCGTGCCCGCGCCGGGCTCGATATGGTTCACGTCCCCTACAAGGGCGCGGGGCCGGCGTTGACCGAGCTCGCTGGCGGACAGGTGACCATGCTGCTCAGTAATCCGATGGGCTCCAAGCCCCTGGTCGACGCCGGACGTCTGCGGCCGCTCGCCGTAAGCAGCCCGCGCCGTCTGGCGGCGTTCCCGGACGTGCCCACCCTCGCCGAATCCGGTCTGCCAGGATTCAATTCGACCTTCTTCCTCGGATTGATGGGCCCCGCAGGCCTGCCGCGCGACATCGTGGCGCGCTTGAACAAGGAGACGGTGTCGGTGTTGCAGCGGCGCGAGATCCGGGAGTGGCTCGAGACCCGGGGCATGGAGCCCGTGGGCGGCACGCCGGAGCATTTCGCCGCCCGCATCAAGAACGACATCGAGGTGATGTCGAAAGTGATCCGCGACACGGGCTTGCGCCTCAACTAGGGAGCGCCCGCCACGGGACACACGCTCCGTTGCTGCTGCGTGCGGTGGGTTCGAGTATGACAGTCGTGCTCATGGTTCGAACCCGTGGAGGATCGTGTTGCGGGGTATCGCAGTGCGTCGGAACACGGATCAGGGTGGCGGCGAAAGCGCAGTGTCGCGAAAGCGGGCGACGACCGGGCGCCAGCGTGCGAGCTCTGCTGCCATGAATTGCGCGAGCTCGTGGGGTGTACTGCCGATCGGGTCTACACCGCCTCGGCGCAAGGCAGCCCCAACTTCGGGGTCTGCGAGCGCTGTGACGATGGCCTGCCGTATTTCCTGGATCGCCGCTTCCGCAGTCCCCTGCGGCGCAACCAGCGCCAGCCAGTTCGACATGTCATAGCCAGGGATGCCGCATTGCGCAAGCGTGGGCAGATCCTCGGCAGCACGGCTTCGTCTCGAGGTCGTCACGGCGAGCGCGCGAATCGTCCCGTCGAGGCACCGCGGCAGCATCGACATCATGTTGTTGAAGCTGAGCGCGAGGCTTCCGGTGCGTAGATCGTCATATAGCCGCTCGGTATGCTCATAGCGGACGTGGCGCATCTCGACACCCGTCAACGCCTGGAAAAGCTCCGCCGCGAGGTGCGGAGCTCCGCCGATGGCGGATGTGCCGTAGGTCAGTTCGCCGGGATGCGCACGCGCCCGCTCGACCAGGGTACGCACGCTGGGTATGCCGAGCGCAGCGTGAGCGCCGAGCACGAGCGGCGATTTCGTGAGCAGCGAAACCGGGGCGAAGTCACGCAACGGGTCGTAGGGCAAGCGTGCGTCGAGGTGCGCCGCGAGGGCGTGCGTGCCGAGCGTTGCCACGAAAAGCGTCGCACCGTCCGACGGGGAACCCGCAACCTCGCAGGCGGCGTCGGCGCCGTTGCTTCCAGGACGCAGCGAGACCGTAACCTCCCGCCCCAGTGCACCCGAAAGCGCCGGCGCGATCGTGCGAGCGACCTGCTCGGAGGCGCTACCGGGGGAAAAGCCGATCACGATCCGGATGTGGCGAGAGAGCTCCATGCATTCGTCTTCAAACGCAGTGCGCGATGGGTTTGGGCAAACCAGTCGAAGTGCACCGTTCGTCTAATCCACCCCTGCGCCGGAAGCCTGCACGACCGTCGCCCACTTGGGAATTTCCGTTCGCACGTAGGCACCGAATGCTTCCGGGTCGCTCCCCACGATCTCGAATCCTTGCTTGAGAATGCGATCTCGCATGCTCGCGATCTTCAGCGCGCCGGTGAAAGCCTGGTGAAGCGTCGTGACTATCGGCCGCGCCGTGCCACTCGGAACCATGACGCCGAACCACGTGGTCGCCTCGAATCCCGGCAGGCCCGCTTCGGATACCGTCGGCAGATCGGGTGCGAGCGCGGAGCGCCGGGTACTTGCGATCGCCAGGCATTGCACGCGCCCGCCCGCCATCAACGGCAAGGCGGCCGATACGGTGAAGAACATGAGCTGCACGTTGTTTGCCATCAATGCTGCTGAACCTGGTGCCGCACCCTTGTACGGAATGTGGCGGATGTCGACACGCGCCATGGACTTGAACAGTTCCATGGCGAGGTGGCTTGGACCGCCGTTGCCCGACGAGGCGTAGGAAAGCGCGTCCGGCTTCGCCCTGGCACGCGCGATGACCTCCTTTACCGAACTGGCGCCCAGTTGTGGACTGACGGCAAGCACGAACGGAATCGAGGCGAGCTGCGTGACCGGCGCGAAATCGCGCAGCAGGTCGTAGTTGAGCTTGCGATAGAGCGACGCGCTGATGGCGTGCGCCACGTTCGCCTGCAGCAGCGTGTAGCCGTCGGGCGCGGCCTTCGCAACGACCTCGGCCGCGATGTTGCCGCCGGCGCCTGCACGGTTGTCGACGACGATCGGCTGGCCCAATTTCTCGTTAGCCGCCGTAACGACAATGCGTGCGAGGTTGTCGGCGCCGCCGCCCGGCGGAAAGGGAATCACGAATCGCAGCGGGCGCTCGGGATAGTGTTGCGCGTTCACGGTGAGACTCGTCGAAAATGCGATGGCGGCCAGGGCGATCCGTGCAAGCATCAAGAGATTCTCCTTCAGAACGATGCGGGAACGATGCGGGCGGGCTGTGCCGGGTCGCTTCGTCCATAACCACTGGCTTGGACAATATAACGTTTCATCGTTGTCGACATAGGACGCGAAACGTATAGTTCAATCGTAAGCCAAGATGGTCAAGTCTGCCGGGGTGCGGATCGATTGATGACCAGAAAGTTTCGTGCGCGGCTTTAACGCTGGAGGAGCGTCATGTCGAACCGGTTCGTTGGCAGCGTCCTGATCGCATCGGCTGCGTTCTGCACCGCGGCCCAAGGGCAGACCTACCCTGTGAAACCGATCCGATTGATCGTGCCGAATGCGCCCGGTGGTGGAACCGATACGGTGGCGCGGCTCATCGCCGAAAAGCTGTCTCCGACGCTCGGGCAGCAGATCCTGGTCGACAATCGCGGCGGCGCCGGTGGACGCATCGCGGCCGAATTGGTCGCGCGCTCGCCCAAGGACGGCTATACGCTCATGCTCGGGAGCGCTGCGACCCTCATCACCGGCCCCGCGCTCGTAGCCGACCGCAAGTACGACCCGGTCAAGGATTTTGCGCCTGTATCCCTCGCCGGCACCACGGCTTACATGCTGGTCGTGCACCCATCGCTGCCGGTGAAGAACGTGCGCGAATTCATCGCGCTCGCCAAGGGCAAGGCGGACAGCATCGCCTACTCGACCACTGGTCAGGGAAGCCCTGGGCACCTTGGGATGGAGCTTTTTCAGGCGATGGCGCAGGTGAAGCTGGTGCACGTGCCGTACAAGGGCGGTGCGCCGGCGATGCTGTCGCTGCTTCAGGGCGAGACCTTTGCGATGGTGGCGAATTTCCTGACCTCGCTGCCGGTCGTGCGTTCGAAACGCGTGCGCGCTCTGGGCGTTACCAGCCTCAAGCGCACGTCGCTCGCCCCGGACATCGCCACCATCGACGAGTCGGGGCGGCGCGGCTTCGAGCTGCAACAGTACTATTCGCTGGTGGCCCCGGCGGGCACGCCGCCCGAGATCGTGCAAAGGCTCAACCAGGAAATGATGCAGCGGTTTCCGACCGAGGAAGTGAAGAAGCGACTCGCGCACGAAGGGGTCGAGGCACTCGTGTCCAGTCCCGCGGAGACGGCGAAGCTCTACGCCGATCAGTATGCGAAGTGGACGAAGGCGATCCAGCAGGCCGGCATCATGCGGCAATAGCAGTACTGGCCTTCGCTCGCAGTGCGCTCTCAGGTTGTGGCGGCCGCCTGCAGGCCGCTGACCGAAGGCCAGGCAACTTGCAGCAAGTCGCGCGGCGCGCCGTATGGTGCAACAATAGTGCTACCAGAAACGCGATCGAGGATATTGTCATGGCCGCGCGCATCGGATATCTGCTGCCCACCCGCGAATCGATCATGGAAGGCCGGCCCGAGGCCGAGCCGCTGCTCGGGCTTGCCGAACGCGCCGAGCGTCTCGGTTACGACTCGGTGTGGATCGGCGATTCGCTGCTTGCGCGTCCGCGGCACGAACCGATCACGCTGCTGGCCGGTGTTGCCGCACGAACCAAGCGTGTGAAGGTGGGCACGGCAGTACTCCTGCCCGCCCTGCGCAATCCCGTGCTGCTGGCCCACCAGGTCGCCACGCTCGATCAGGTGAGCGCCGGGCGGGTGATTCTCGGCGTCGGCATCGCGACCGACGTGCCGAACATCCGCGCGGAGTTTCGCGCCGCCGGCGTGCCGTTCGAGAAGCGCGTCGGCACCATGATGGAAGGCCTACGGCTGTGCAAGGCGCTGTGGAGCGGCAAGCCAGTCGACTGGGACGGACGCTGGCACGTCGAGCAGGGCGTCATCGGACCGACGCCGCATCAGCCCGGCGGTCCTCCGATCTGGGGCGGCGGCTCGGTGCCCGCGGCGCTCGCGCGCGCAGGCAAGCATTTCGACGGCTGGTTTCCGACCGGGCCCGATGCGAAGGGCTGGGGGGCGCAATGGCGGCAAGTGCAGGCGGTTGCACGCGAGGCCGGACGCAATCCTGACGAGGTGCAGGCGGCGATCTACTTAACGCTCGCGGTCGACGAGGATGCGGCCAAGGCCGAACAGCGCATCGACGATTTCTTGTCGGCTTACTATGGGCAGCGTCCCGACGTGTTGCGGAAACGGCAAGCCTGCTTCGCAGGCTCCGCGGAAGCGGCCGCCGAATGGATCGACGGCTATGTGCGTGAGGGCGCGCAGCACCTGATCCTGCGCTTCGCCGGGGAACACGAGCGGCATCTGGACATCTTCGCGAAGGTTCGAGCGTCGCTCGCTTAGCCCTGAACCACACCACCCCGTCGGCTACGCCGACACCCCTCCTCGTGAGAGGAGGGGAAACCACACCACCCCGCCCGCATTCGCGGGCACGTGGCCCGATGCGATGCAGCGCATCGGGCGTTCGCCGGCTCGGATGTGCGCAGGGTCGCGCGGGAATTCGCGAAGTGTGCCTGCGCACACTTGCGCCGCGCGACGGCCGTCCGCTCCGTGGGACGGCCCGGCTTCCGAGCTATCCTTCGAAACCCCGACTCACTCTCGGGAGAGGAGGGGAATGCTTTAGCTCTTCCCCTCCTTGTCAAGGAGGGGCGGGACGCGACAATGTCGCGGACGGGGTGGTTCGGCAAAGTGCGCGGGAGCAAAGGCTAAGTGCTCGGCGTGCTCGCAACCCACAACATCTGCTGCGTCTGCGCGAGCAGTCGGCCCGAAGCGCTCCACACGTGGGTGAACTGATCCACGTAGCCGTTCTCCATGACGGCCGCTCGCGAATCCAGCAGGTTGAAGCCGGCGCCGGCCTGCGCGTAATCATCCTGGCTCCCTCGGTAGTAGACGGAAAAGGCGACGGTCGAGACCGGGATCTGGTCGGCGAGCCGTATCCACGGCGACGGAAACGGCGTGTCGCAAATCGCGGTGAGCGAAACCGCATCGAGCGGCCGCGGTTGGACATCGCGCAGCCACAAGCGCGCATCCATCGACTCGGCACGCGAGAACAGCAGCCCGCTCGCCGGCTTGAAAACGTACTGCTGGATCCAGGCGACCGGCGTGCGCGGATTGACGTACTCGGTCAGCGAGTCGGGGCCCGGAACCGTCGGAAATCGCGCATCCTGCATCGCCGCGCCGGATCGCGCTACGGAGAGCGTCACCTGCGCATGCGCGCAGATGCGACCCCGCTGCCACAGCTCGCTGCGCCAGAAGCCGACCGTGCGGTTCTGACGCAGGAGAAAGACGCGAGTCTCGAGCTCGCCGTCGTCGATCGGGCCCATGAAGACCGCATCGAGCGCGAGTGGTGCGCCGCGCGCGGTCGGCATGTGCAGCACGCTTCGGAGCAGCAATGCCGCGGTCCAGCCGCCGAAGGGGCCGATGGCGTTGCGGTAGCGATCGCTGGTGCGAGCACGATAGACGGCTGTGTTGTCGGCGCCGCTGCCAACCGCTTCCAGCTCCAGTGAGGCATCGAATGGATGCATGCGTTCCTTACCCTTTATCGAGAAATCCCGCGTATTCGAGGCCATACGGTTTGCCCGCGCGCTGCAGCCTCTGTTAGGCTTTTCCGTATTGTCCGCAACGATGCGCGAGAACGCCATGCCGAGCAAGCTGATACTTCGAACCGCCGACAACCAGGCAGCGCGCGGCGCCGTAGTCGCTTCGCACCATGGCGACAACGCGCAATGGCGCGCACGGCGCCGCGAGGAGATTCTCGAACCCGCGCTTCCGATCGTCGATGCGCACCATCACCTGTGGCAGCGCGGGCGTAGCCGCTACCTCATCGACGAGTACCTGGCGGAGGCCGAAGGCGGTCACGCCATCCGCGCCTCGGTGTACGTCGAGTGCGGGTCGTTCTACCGCGCTCGTGCATCCGAGCTGATGGCGCCGGTGGGCGAGGTCGAGTTCGCCAATGGCATCGCGGCGATGGCGGCAAGCGAGAGTTTCGGGAGCACGCGGGTCGCTGCCGCAATCGTGGGCACGGCTGATCTCACCGTCGGTGCGGAAGCGGCGCGGGTGCTCGATGCCCACATGGCGGTGGCGCCGGATCGGTTCCGTGGCATCCGCCTCATCGTGAAGTGGGATGCCGACGAGCAATTGAACAACGGCCGTTACGTGATTCCGCGAAGTCTCATGCTCGATCGCGATTTTCGCGCCGGTTTCGCCCTGCTCGCGCCGCGCAAGCTGAGCTTCGATGCCATGGTGTATCACCCTCAGCTGCCGGAGCTCGCGGATCTCGCGCGAGCGTTCTCCGATACCACCATCGTGCTCAATCATGTCGGCGGTCCGCTTGCCGGCACGCGCGCCTACTTGGCGCGCAAGGACGAAGCCGTCGCGAGCTGGCAGGCCGGGATGGTCGAGCTCGCGCGCTGCCCGAACGTGTACGTCAAGCTCGGCGGGCTGGGGATGCCTTACCTCGGGTTCGGCTTCGACACGCTGGAAGCGCCCGCGTCTTCCGATCAGCTCGCGCAGGCGTGGGGTCCGTGCATCGAGCATTGCATCCAGGCGTTCGGCCCGAGCCGTTGCATGTTCGAGAGCAACTTCCCGCCCGATCGCGCTTCGGCCGACTTCCATGTCCTTTGGAATGCGTTCAAGCGTATTGCGGCGAGATACTCGGCCGAGGAGAAGCGGGCGCTTTTCCACGACACGGCGGTCAAGGCATATCGGTTGAGGTCGGAAGGGTAAATCCCTCACCCCCAGCCCCTCTCCCAGGGGGAGAGGGGAGCTTCCTGCCTTCCCTCTCCCTCCGGGAGAGGCACCGAGGGTGAGGGAAGAGCGACGCCGGTCGCCGAGTCAACGCCCAGCTTCCGCAGCCTGCGCACGCTCGAGCGCCCGGGCCTTGTACCCATCCTTGGCTGCGCAGGCGGCTGCCCATGCGAGCGTCCGCTGCGCCTTCTCATGCTCGTACTTGTCGATCATGCTTCCGTCGAGCGTCCCGACCGACTCTCCCTCGCCGCTCAGACGATCGAACTCGTCCACGACCTTGTGCGCCCAGGCGACTTCGTCCGCACTCGGCGATAGCCCGGAGACGAGCGGTGCAATGAATGCCGGGTGCAGCGCGCCAGCGTGATGAATGCCTGCGACATGCAGCGCCGCGGCCTGGGTCACAGCCTGATCCGCCTGGTCGACTCGGCCCGACGGGTTGGGCACGAACACCCCGCCCGTGGCTTCGATGCCGAGCGCCATCGCCGCCAGCGCGACGTGATTCACCGGAAACGCGTATTGGTCGAAATCCGCGAACATTTCGATGCCGAGGCTGACCGCCATGTCGTAGCCGCCACCGCCGCCCATCGACCAGATCCTGCGCGGCGTTGCCGTCAGGATCTCGCCGATGTTGACCGCGCCCAAGGCGGATTCGATCATCGGGTAGAGCTCGATGCTCAACGGCGGGATGCCGCGTTCCTTCTCCAGGCGCAGGATGATCTCGTGCGCATGCCGCACCTCGGCTGCCGATTCTGTCTTCGGCAGCATGATGCGATCGACCCCGGGCCAGACGGCGTAGGGCAGGTCGGCGTCGACGAACGGCTTGTTGATGCGCACGTAGATCGAAGCGCCCGCCCTCGATGCCTTGGCGATCGACTCGCGGATGAGCGTGCGGCAGCGCGCCTTCTCGGCCGGCGCTATCGAGTCTTCCATGTCGAGGATGTACACGTCGCCGCCGCGGGTCCAGGCGCGGTCGATGAAGCGCGGATTGGTCGGCGTGACGAACATCGAGCAGCGCGCGACGCGGTTGTTCATGGCACGCTCCTTCCGGCCGGCGCACGATGCGCCGCGGCTTTCTGCTCGTCCCGAGCGTTGGCACGGTTCGCCCAGGCGAGATAGACCTTGGCGCGCAGGTCCACCGGCACGTCGATCATCTTGCCGTCGAGCGGCACGGATGCCATCCCGCGCGCGAGCCCTTCGGCGAAGACCTCGATGACTTTTTCGTAGTATGCGGCCTCGTCAACGCTCGGTCGAAAGCCCTCGTTGCAGGCGGCGATCCACGATGGGTCGGGACAGAGCGCGCCCTTGAACCCGGTGTCCCTGGCCCGTCCCACGGCGGCGCGCAGCACCTCGTCGCTTGCCCGCTCTCCGGTCAACCCCAGCGGGTAGCTCATGCCCAGCGCCTGACCCCCTACGGAGATCGCCGCCGTGATGAGCTGCGACTTGACGTAGTCCAGCGGATCGAAATCGAGCTCGGGGCTTGTCTGGATGCCGAGCGCGCGGCACAGTGCCGGCTCGTTCAGCAGGAACGCGCCGAAGCGGTCGCTGGCACGGGCGATCTCGAGCGCGTGCCAGACGGCCGCGGCGTTATCGATCTCGACATCGATCTCGAGCGACCCGGAATCGATTCCGCGGGCCGTCTCCAGTTCGGCCAAATGTTCGGCGGCGCGGACCACGCCCTGGGCATCTCGCACCTGCTGCAGCACGACGCCGGCGATTCCGCGGAACACGGTGGCGTCGAGCTCGGCGCGCGCCGAGTTGCAATTCGCGCGCACGAACACTCTAGCGCCACCCCGGGCCGCCGAGCCGATGGCAGCAGGCATGCGCGCGCGGACGCTCGCCTGCCAGTCGAGCCCGATCGGCTTGTCGAAATCCAGCACGATCGCATCGGCCCACGAGGCGAACGCCTTCGCTTCGAGGTCCGGATCGTCGATGGACAGGGCGAGCACCGAACGGCGGATGTATTTCGGCATCGGCCGCTCGCCGCTCGCTGGTTTCGCCTCGAAGGAGATATGCATGTTCCGCCTAGTTTCCTGAGTCAGAGTTCGTCACCCCCGCGAACGCGGGGGTCCAGGCAGGGTCTCGTTCTGGATTCCCGCTTGCGCGGGAATGACGAATTACGACGAATTTACGATTCACCACACTAGCCGGGCGCGAAGCCCGTGTTCACCGCGGCGACCTGGTCGGCTGCGGCGCACAGGCAACCTTCGAATCCCATCAGGCGCGCCTCGCGCGCCGCCCGCGCCGTGTGCCGGGCATCGGCCAGGCCGCCGCGCGAGCCGGGCCGCCAATGGGCGCCCAAGGGCTGTTTGCCGAATGTTCTTGCCGCCACGACAGCCCGTGTCATCAGATAGCGGTAAAGCCGAAACTCGTCCTGCGGGACCGGGCCCAGTTGCATGGTGAGGTCTACGCGCCCGACGCCCAGTGCCGTCACCCGAGGACTCGCTTGCGCGAGCGAGCCGGCATTCCAGAATCCCGGTGCGGATTCCAGTATCAATACCAACTGCGTTGCGCCGAGCTCCAGCCCGCGCTCCTTCTCCAGCGTGGCGACGAGCTGATCGAGCTCGGCGATTTCGTCGGCTTGCTCGGCTCCCGGTAACACGATGCCGCTCACGCCCCGCACGACCGCGGCCGCCGCATCGGCCCAGCGCGTAGCGCGATCGATGCGAACGAACAGCTCGCGCTGGATCGGGCCCAGGGTGCGCACCAGATCGTTCAATCCCGAGCGCGCCGCTTCCTTATGCTTCGGCGGCACCGAATATTCGAGATCGAGCACCAGCACGTCCGCATCGCAGCCGAGGCAGTTCTTCACCGCCTCGGGATCGTGGGCAGGGGCGATCAGCCAGGAACGCCTTCGATTCATGTCGTGTCTCGTGTCTTGCCGTCTCGACTTCGGTCGAGGAACGTCGAGGCATTCTACCCTCGAACATGCAATACTTCGCCATGAAGCCAGGGGGAGTCCAGGTAATGGCCGTTGTGGTCGATCGATCGACGCGTCAGGGAATTCGCGCTACTTGCTCGGTCAGGGTCGTGCGTGCAGCCGAGCCGACATCAAAGAGCGACACGCCATGAGCATTGCAAGCGAGTTGGCGCAATTCGTCGTCGGCGCGAAGACCGAGGCACTTCCGCCGCTCGCCCTGGAGCGGGCGCGCATGGTGATCGCCAGCACCCTCGCGAGCGCCGCGATGGGGCGCGATATCGCGTCTTCGAGCATCATTCGTGAGCTGGCGAGAGAACGCGGCGGCACGGCGCAAGCCACCGTCTGGTTCGATGCCGTCCCGAAACTTCCGACCACCGAAGCGGCGCGGGTCAACGCAGTGATGAGCGATGCCGCCGCCTCCGACGACAGCGACCTGCGCAACATCGCCCACATCGGCACCATCATCACCTCGACTTCGATCGCGACGGCAGAACGCACCGGCGCCTCCGGGCGCGAGGTGCTGGCCGCCATGGTGCTGGGCTACGAGGTGGCCGGCCGCATCGACGAGGCGCTCACCCCGGGACGCAGCGAGCGCGGCTTCCACAGTTCGATCTCCACCATTTTTGCGGGCGCGGTGGCGACCGGCCGGCTGCTTGAGCTTTCCGCCGAGCAGATGACCCAGGCCATCGCGCTGGCCGCCACGTCGATCGGCGGATTGCATGCGGCGGCGACCACGAGCACCGCACGCGAGTATCACGCGGGACTGTCGGCCATGCTGGGCATGAACGCTGCCGCGGCCGCGCAGAAGGGATTCATCGCCGAAGCGGACATTCTCGAAACGCCGCGCGGCTTCTTCTCGGCCTACGGCGGCGCGCATCTGGAAGACGTCACCAGGGACCTCGGCAAGGAATGGGACATCGTGACCAACATGGCGGTCAAGCTCGTTCCCGGCGGCCATCCGCATCACGCCGCCGCCGAGGCGGCCGCCAATGCCGCGATTGCAGCCGACGCAGAGCCCGCGTCGGTGTTGAAAATCACGATTTCCGCGCCGAAATACCGCACGTTGCCGGGACCCGCGCACCCGACCGATCTCATCGGCGTCGCGCACAGCCCCGCGTACATCGTGGCCGCCGCCATCGCCGACCGGGGCTACGGCTGGATCCATGCGTCGCCGGACAAAGTCTCGAGCCCGGTGATTGCCGCGCTGATCGACAAGATCGAAACCGACCCGAACCCCAAGGCGTATCCCGACCGCTTCCCGCATCACCATGGCGCCACCGTGACGATCACGCTGAAAGACGGCCGCGAGTTTTCGAGCCATGTCGACTTCCCGCGCGGCTCCGGACCGCGCGGAATCGAATGGTCCGACATCGATGCCAAGTACCGCGCGCTCATGCCGTTGAGCGCGCTCCCTACAGATCGAATAGAACGTGCCCTCGAGGTCGTGCATCGCTTCGAGCGCGTGCAGCAGATATCCGAGCTGGCGGACTTGTTGCACGCCTGAGCCCGGTGCGGCAATGATTATTCGGGGGCCCGCCTA
This sequence comes from Betaproteobacteria bacterium, assembly GCA_009377585.1. Lineage (NCBI taxonomy): Bacteria > Pseudomonadati > Pseudomonadota > Betaproteobacteria > Betaproteobacteria bacterium. The sequence goes on along the minus strand of WHTS01000051.1, from coordinate 15,557 downwards.
CGGGAATGACGAGCGTCGTCGCTCCCGAGCAGGGAGCCCGGGACAAATGATCGGAGGTACCCAATGACGACCGGCAAGGAAGCGCTGCAACGGCAGGTGTGCGAGGCGATCGAACGGCGCGCCGAAGCGCTGATCGAGATGGGCGAGACCATTCGCCATCAGCCGGAGCTCGGCTTCAAGGAGTTCAAGACTGCCGCGCGGGTGGCGAAGATGTTCGAAGCGGTGGAGGTAGCGCATCGAACCGGTCTGGCAATCACGGGGGTGAAGGCCGAGTTGAAGGGTACCAAGCCGGGGCCGACCGTCGCGTTGATCGGCGAGCTCGACGCGCTGGTGGTGAGCGGACATCCGCTGGCCGATCCGATCACCGGCGCGGCACATGCCTGCGGACACAACGCGCAGGTTACCGCAGTCGTCGGTGCGACCATGGCGCTGATCGACACGGGTGCCATGCAGCACCTGGCCGGGCGCATCGTGCCGTTCGCGGTGCCGGCGGAAGAATACGGCGACATCGCCTGGCGCCTGGAGCAGGTGCGTGCCGGCCAGCTCGAGTTTCTCGGCGGCAAGCCCGAGCTGATTCGCCACGGCCACTTCGACGACATCGACATGGCGCTGCTCATCCATACGACCAGCCGCTCGGAGGACAAGTCCGCCGGCACGGGGGTTTCGAACAACGGCTGCGTCGTCAAGACCGTGCGCTACCTCGGGCGCGCGGCGCACGCGGGCAGCTCACCGCACCTCGGCATCAATGCGCTGTATGCGGCCAACCTCGCGCTGATGGCGATCAACGCGCTGCGCGAAACCTTTCAGGAGCGCGACACCATTCGCGTGCATCCGGTGATCACGCAAGGCGGCAGGCAGGTGAACGTGATCCCGGGCGAAGTGCATCTCGAGACCTATGTGCGCGGCAAGTCGGTGCAGGCGATCATGGATGCCAATACGAAGGTCGATCGCGCGCTGCGGGCCGGGGCGCTCGCGATGGGGGCGCAAGTCGAGATCACCACGCTGCCCGGCTACATGCCGTTGACGAACCATCCGGCTTTGGGACAGGTGTTCCGGCGTAACGCGGAGATGCTCGTGGGTGCGGAACGCTACGTCACGCAAGGCCATCGTACCGGCTCCACCGACATGGGCGACCTGAGCCAGATCATGCCCGCGGTGCAAGGCTACATGAGCGGTGCCTCGGGCGCGGGACACGGCGCGGACTACATGATCACCGATCCCCGCTTCGCCTACCTGGGGCAAGCGCAGGCGCTTGCCATGACGGCGGTCGATCTGCTGTACGGCGATGCGGCGGTCGCAAACGACGTCCTGCGCGATTACAAGGCGCCGATGACGCGCGCCGAATACCTCGCGTTCCAGCGCGGCATCAACAAGACCGAGCGTTATGACGGGGCGGCATAGTCTGCTGTTTGCTTGACGCCCTGCTTTGACGCCCGTGTGGGAGGAAGCACTATGAAGACCTGGTTCGATGGATCCTCGCGGCTATTGCTTGGCGCTGCGCTTGCATGCTGGGCGCTAGGCGCAGCAGCGCAAAATTATCCGACACGTCCCGTGCGCATCGTCGTGCCGTACTCGCCGGGGGGCGGGTTGGATGTCACCGCACGCATCGTCGCACCGAAGCTTTCGGAGCTGCTGCGACAGAACGTCATCGTCGACAACCGTCCAGGCGCCGGCGGCACCCTCGGCAGCGAGCATGTCACGAAGTCGCCGGGCGACGGCTACACGCTGCTGCTTGCGGGACGCGGCCCGATCGCCGCCGCGCCGTTTACGTATCCGAATCTGGCCTATGCGCCGGCCAAGGATCTCGTTACGGTCACGCGCGTCGTTACCTTTCCCTATATCCTGGTCGTGCATCCACTCGTTCCGGCGCGCAATGCGCGGGAGCTGATCGCCTTGGCCAAGGCGAGCCCGGGAAAGCTCAACATGGCCTCGGGCGGCGCCGGCGGCGGGCAGCACATCGCGGGCGAGCTCTTCAACAGCACATGGCCCACACGAAGATGACGCATATCCCGTACAAGGGCACGGGGCCGGCGACGATCGATCTCATCGGCGGACACGCCGATCTCGGCTTTCTCGATCCCGCGGTATTACCGCAAGTGAAGGCTGGGAAGCTGCGTGCGCTGGGCGTTTCCAGCAAGAAGCGCTATGAGCCCCACCCCGAAATCCCGCCCATCCACGAATCCGGCCTTCCCGGCTACGACTGGGACACCTGGTACGCGCTGTTCGCTCCGGCGGGCACACCGGCAAACGTGGTTGCTCGAATCAACGAGGCCATGGGGCAGGCGCTGTCGAATCCGGACGTTCGGCAAAAGCTCCTGGCCGCCGGTTTGGTGGGCGGACACAGCAGCCCCGAGGATTTGCGCCGATCGGTCGAACAGGACACGAAGATGCTCGCCCGTCTCATCAAGGAAGCGAACATCAAGCTGCGCTGATGCACGCATTCGAGCGTATGCACCGTAACCTTCGAGGCAATGCATGGCCCTCATACTGACCAATCGCGAAGTCGCGCAGGCGATGGACGCCGCGGAATATGTCGATGCGATGGAGGAAGCGTTTCGCGCCTACGGCGCAGGCGCCGCGGTGAATTCGCTGCGGGCGGATGCCTGCCTGCCGGTCGATCGGTACACCCCCGAGGTCCGGGGACGTGTGCAGCGCCTCATCGAGGATCTGCCGCTGGATGCCGACCCCGTCTATGCCCCGGAAACGATCGCAGCAGCCAAGCGCGCGGGCGAAGTCGTGTATCGGCTCAAGACCATCTCGGGCGGCTATCCGCAATGCGGCGTGGCCGCGGTTCGCATCTCGACGCACTTCGATACCCAGACCCGGCTCGACGATACGCTGCGGCGCGTGAAGCTGCCCTTGGCGCCCGGCTGGCAGTTCATGAGCATGGTGGTGCTGCTGAGTCTGGAGACAGGCGAAGTGCTGGGTCTCATACCCGATTCTCACATCCAGCGCATGCGCGTCGGTGGCACCACGGCGCTGGGCGTGAAACACATGGCGCGCGAAGACGCGAGCCGCGTGGCCCTGCTGGGCAGCGGCGCCCAGGCGCAAGCGGCGCTCGAATGCGTGGCCGCGGTGCGCAAGCTCGAGCGCGTGCGCATCTACAGTCCCACGGCGTCGAACCGCGCCCGCTTTGCCGAATCGATGCGTCGAAAGCTCCACCTGGACGTGATCGCGGTCGACTCGGCCGAGAAGGCATTCGAGGACGCCGACATCGTACTGACCGCAACGAGCTCGTACGAGCCCGTGTACCAGCCGCAATGGCTGCGGCCAGGCATGCATCTGGGCATCGGCACACTGCTCGAAGAAGAAGTCGAGACGTTTCCGCTGAGCCGCTCGATCGTCGTGAGCCTGCGTCCCTTCGGCGGCAGCTCGGACTTCGTCCAGAACTTCGTCATGGGAAGCCGTAACGAGCCGACGTTCGGCCAGCTCATCAACAAGCAGTCGTCGCGCTTCGATTGGGAAAGTATGGTGGAGTTGGGCGATATCCTCAACGGGCGTGCGAAGAGCCGCGAGTCGCCCGACGAGATCACGCACCATATCAACAACAACGGTTGCGGTGGACTTGCCCTAGTTTCGTGGAGCCTTCAAAGTGCACGTTAGGAGGGCACTACGATGTCGAAGTCCAAATTTGCAAAACGCTACACTGCGGAGTTTCGCCGCCAGATGGTGGCGCTGGTGCGTTCGGGCCGTTCGCCGTCGCAGCTATCGAGAGAGTTTGGCTGCACTAGCTGGTCGATCAACCGTTGGGTCAAGCAGGCTGAACGTGATGTTGGCCGTGGCGACGGCGGATTGACCACGGTTGAACGCGAGGAGTTGACCCGGCTGCGACGGGAGAACCGACAGCTGCGTGTTGAGCGGGAGATCTTGTCAAAAGCCGCGGCCTGGTTCGCACAGGAGAGCGCGACGAATAAGCATCGGGCACAATCGCGTCGCCCGTCTGATGCGCAAGGCGGGACTGCAAGGGGCAAGCCGGCGGCGGTTCGTCATCACTACGCAGCGCGATCGCGATGCAAGCGCAGCGCCGGACCTGGTGAAACGCCGCTTCGAAAGCGACGCCCCCGATCGGCTCTACGTGGCCGATATCACCTACATCCCGACCTGGACGGGGTTCCTGTACCTGGCGATCGTGCTCGACGTGTTCAGCCGGCGCATCGTGGGCTGGGCGATGGAGATGCACCTTCGCACCGAGCTCGTGCTGGCAGCCCTGGAGATGGCCTTTGCGCAGCGTCAGCCGCGCGAGCCGATCCACCACTCCGACCACGGCACGCAGTACACCTCCGTGGCCTTCGGCAATCGCTGCGAAGCGATGGGCATCCATCTTTCGATGGGTTCGGTGGGCGACTGCTACGACAACGCCATGGCGGAGAGTTTCTTCGCCAGCCTGGAGTGCGAGCTGTTGGCCAAGCGACGTTTCAGGAACCAAACCGAAGCGAAGCTTGCCGTATTCGAATACATCGAGGGATGGTACAACCCGCATCGCCTCCACTCTGCGTTGGGATACCTGTCACCCGTCAACTTCGAAAGGAGATACACCGCACAACACCCGCTACACTGAGACTGCCAACCCTCTACGAAATCGGGGTAAGTCCAGTCGGGACATACCGCAATCGAATGATGGTCGATGGCTACGAGACCCCGGTGGAGCTGGTGGCAAGCCTCACCATCTCGCGCAAGGGCATTGCGATCGATTTCACCGGCACGAGTCCCGTGGTCGCGCGCGGCATCAACGTACCGAAGTCGTACACGGATGCGTACACCTCGTTCGGCGTTCGCTGCATCATCGGTGCGGACGTGCCGAACAACGCCGGTTCGCTCGAAGTCGTTCGCATCACGGCGCCCGAGAACTGCATCCTGAACGCGCAGCCGCCGCTCGCGGTTGCGGCGCGGGCGAATATCGGCCTGATGCTGCCCGATGTCGTGTTCGGCTGCCTGCGCCAGGCGCGGCCCGATGGCGTGCCGGCCGAGGGGTCGTCAGGCTTGTGGAACATCCGCCTCGCGGGCGGGCAGCCAGTGGCCGGCATGGCGGCCGAGACGTTTCTGCGCAGCCGCCGGTTCAACGTCATCTGCTTCACCACCGGCGGTACTGGGGCGCGTCCCGGCAAGGATGGACTTTCCACCACCTCGTTTCCGAGCGGCATCAAGAACGTCGCGGTCGAGATCATCGAGACGCTGAGCCCGCTGGTCTTCCGGCGCAAGGAATACCGCACCGATTCGGGCGGCCCGGGCGAGCGGCGCGGCGGGCTCGGTCAAACCATCGAGATCGAGAACGGCGACGGCGCGCCGATGATCCTGGGCGCGAGCTTCGATCGCATCAAGTATCCCGCGCGCGGTGCGCTCGGCGGACTGGACGGCGGCGCGGGATCGGTGCGGCTCGCATCCGGCAAGGTGCTGGCCGGGAAGGGCCGGCAACTCGTTCCAGCGGGCGATCGGGTCATCATCGAGACGCCCGGCGGCGGCGGATACGGCGATCCGCGCAAACGAGCGCATGCGGCGGTTGCGGCCGATTTGCGCGCCGGTCTCGTCAGTGCCGAAGCTGCGCGCGAGATCTACGGCTATACAGCCGAAGCATCGCTCGACTCGCGCGGCACCGAGTCTGCCGCGAAGATCTCGGACCAGGCCTAGTTTGCCAGCTTGCCGCGGCTCTCGCCGCTCGGCGGAAACACCGCGAACACCTTGTCGGAGTTCGAGATCCAGGACTCCAGAAACACCGCGTGTTTGGGCTTGCGAATGCCCAGGCCATGCATCGCGCCGGTGAGGCAGAACCAGTTGAGCAGCTCGTGGTGGCCGCGATCTTCCAGCTGCTCGATGTTCGTGTCGCGCCAGAATTCCCAGTCGCCGGCGCATAGCGCCTCGTAATAGCGCTTGTCCGACTCGACGTCGGGAAACATGTGCGCGTGCTTTTTCACCAGGAACGAGTGACTCCAGCTCGACGAGGCAATGACGGCGACGCGCCAGGGGCTTGCCTGCAGCGCTCGGCCTATGGCCGAGCCGACATCGAAGCAGCGCCATGGTTGCGGCGCGGGCGGATCGAGATTGTCCTCGTTCGCCCCGAGGCTCGCCGCTTCAGAGGGATACATCGGCGCACCGTGTGCCGAGACGACCCAGCGCCCATACGCGTTGACCGCGAACGGCACGACCGGGTAGGGAAATCCCTTGCGATCGTAGTCGAGATAGAGCACGGAGTTGGTGAATGCGTGCCCGAGCGGTTCGTGCAACGGTTTGTAGGCATAGGCGGCGTCGATGCCCTGCTTCAACAGGGCGCTCGCGAGGTACTTGCCCGCCGCCCGGTGGCCCTTGATGGTGAAGGCCTTGTCGTCGGGCTCGTCCCAGGCGTTACGCCCGCGCGTATTGTGCTGCCAGGGGTGAACTTCGACCGAGTCGTAGGCGAGCACAGAGTACGGCGGCACGCAATCCTCGCGGAAGTTCTCGTACTGATCGTCGCCCCAGAGCAGGACGAAGTCGGGCGCGAACGCATCCAGCGTCTCCCGGATGAACCGGAACTGCTCGATCAGGTCAGCGCGATGCTTGTCGGAATGCGCCTGGCCCTCGTCCTCGCCCCATTGCAGCCGCATGGTCGGGTGCCAGTTGTCGAGGTCGCGGAATTTCTCCGGCAGTGCGGGATCTTGCAGGCACTTGCGGATCCGCAGGCACATGTTGCCTTTGGTCGTGAGTGGGGGATAGTGCGTGATGCCGAGTCCCAGGACTTGCCCCATGTTCGTCTCCTCCGTCGGATAACGTCGCGCTTGGTGCAGGTAAGGCTGGCTGGGCGCATTGTACGCTCCGAAATCCGGGCTTGCGAAAGCTAAGCCGCTTTGCTCCGCGGAAGAATGGCGCCGTGCGGACGGGGCGCAAGGTAGCTCCTGGAACCCGCGGTGCGGCGCGTGCTGCAGCTCAGCGGCGGTGCGGCCATGGCGCAGCGGCGGTTCCCACGGTCGCGAATTGACAGCATTCCGGGCGGGGCGTAGCGTTTGCCAGGCGTTTCGCGTCCACGACTGGAGGAGAGGGGCATGAAAGACAATCTGCGCTTCGTCGATTCCGACATGCACGTCATGGAGCCGCCCGACCTGTTCGAGCGCTACCTGGAGCCGCGCTTTCGCGAGCGGGTGATCTTGCCGATCGGGGCGGACGGACGACCGAAGCGCGGCACCATCGTGATCGATGGGCTGCCGACGACGAGGGACGCGGAGATGCAGCAATACCGCAAGCGCAGCCGCAGCGGCGCGGTCTCGGAGTACGCGTCACAGCCGCTTTCGGGCTCGCGCCTGCAGTCCACCGACCGGCTCGATTTCGCCATCGCGCGCAAGTACAACGCGCAGGCGCAGGTCATGGGCATGGCGATCGAGGGCATCGACATCGCGGTGCTCTACCCGACCGCGGGCCTCTCCCTGATCGCGCGCGACAACATGGACCCGCAGCTGTCGCTTGCCCTGTGCCAAGCCTATAACAACTGGATACACGAGTTTGCCAGCCACAGCCCCGAGCGCCTGAAGTTCGTGGCGATGCTCCCTATGCACGACGTCAATCTGGCATGCCGCGAGCTGCTGCGCTGCGTACGCGAGCTGGGTGCCGTCGGGTCGTTCGTGCGCCCGAACCTGCTCAACGGCCACTATTGGCACTCCAACTACTGGGATCCGCTCTACAGCCTGCACGAGGAGCTCGGCGTCACCTGGGGCTTCCATGAGGGTACGGGTGCGTGGAACTCGCACATGTATGCGCTCTACGGCGAGAACCGCTTCTACCGCCACGTCGCGAGCCACTGGATCGAGATGCAACAGGCCTTGGTGGCGATGATGGTGGGCGGCGTATTCGAGTTCCATCCCAAGCTGCGCGTGGGATTCCTGGAGGCGCAGAACTCCTGGGCGCCGGGATTGCTGTCGCGCATCGAATGGGACTATCCGCAATATCGCGATTCGCACGCGCCGTACTTGACGCTCACGCCGAAGGAATATTTCCAGCGCAACTGCTGGGCGGCGGTCGAGGGCAGCGAGCCCGAGATCGAAGCGACCGCGGGGCTCATCGGCGCCGATCGCATGTGCATCTCGAGCGACTACCCGCACTTCGATTCCAACTTTCCGAACGTGTCGAACAACCTGCTCAGGACCTGCTCGCGCGACACGGCTGCGAAAATCTTCATGGGCGGTGCGCATCTGTACGGCTTCACCGAGGCCGATTTCCAGAAAGCCGACAAGGCGGCGCGTGCGGATGCGGAATTACTGAACGGCAAGGAAGTCGGCAAGGTGCGCGAAGCCGCCCTCAGCGCGTGAGGCGAGCTCGCAAAGAGAGGCGAGGCTAGACTAGAGGGGAAACCACACCACCCCGTCGGCTTCGCCGCCACCCCTCCTCATGAGAGGAGGGGAAACCACACCACCCCGGCGCTTTGCGCACCCCGCCTTGTGAGAGGCGGGGAGAACCTTTCGTTCCCCTCCTGGCAAGGAGGGGCGGGACGCGACAATGTCGCGGACTGGGTGGTCAGACTTCGCCCCTCTGGTTACAAGTGATTACAACGTTTTACACCTGCCGTTCGCGACAGCAGGCACCCTTCGGCTACTGCAATCCGAAGGAGAAAGACATGAAGAAAAGTCTGCTCGTTGCCGCGCTTGCCTTGCTTGGGCTCGGGGGCTGCGTGGCCGTTCCGGCCTACGACTCGGGACCCGGGTATGGTTACGATTACTACGGCCCGCCCGCGGCAACTTTTTCGTTCGGCTACTTCCATAGCGACCGCGGCCATCGGCACGGGAATCGGCATCGCCACGGCCATCGTCGTGGACATCGGCGTTGATCACCGCGGTGCAAGCGGGGACCAAAATTGACCTACCCTGGATTCCCGCTGCCCCGGAATGACGCGGAATGTGCCGGGCATGTCGCGCCGAGCACCTGGCGATCCATTCACAGTGGCGGCCGGCGGTAACGTGCCGTTCGACGGTTCAATGCGTCGGCCGATATTGCGCCTTCACCGCCTGGTCGTGTGCAACGCTCGGCGCAACCAGCTGGTAGAGCGCGCGCCGCGTGTTGCTGAATAGCGAGCGCATCTTCTCGGTCCACGGCGTCTTGCGCGCCTGCAGCGCCGCGGGGCTTTCCCACACGTCGGGTCCAGTGAGCTCGTAAGCCGTCAGATACCTCGGGCCAGAGTGGCCCGAGGTGCACGTAACCGCCATGTACCGCCGCGCACGCAGTACGCCGGGAATGCCGACGCAGCGCGGCAGGTGCTCCGAGTCGTACCAGGCGTTGTACTCCTTCACGATGTGCTCCGGGATGTCGGTGTGCACGATATACATCCAGGGCGCATCGGGCTGCGGCGCCGTGCCGACTTCGCACATCAGCCTGAAGTTCATGCGCTCACGGTTCTCGCCGTAGTGCTTGCGGATCCGTAGCGACCAAGGCGTGGGGTTGGATACGATGCCCTGGAAGTAAGGTCCGCCCTCGACCGAGTCGTCCTTCGTTTCATACCAGGCGAGATAGCGGATGTCAGCGGCTGCGCAGTAGTAGCGGCGCGTGCGCACGAACCCGGGCAGCGCGGTCAGTTGCGGCACGTGCTCGAGGTTGTACCAGTCGTTGAACTCGTCCTCGTGCTCGGGCGCGGTGTGCAGCCTGACCGTGATCAATCCGTTCGCCTGGTCCATCGCAATCGTCCCGTATACCACTTGTTCATATCGAACCGCTTTCCGCACGGCGCAGGAGCAGGCCGTCTGCCATTTGACGGAAGTTCCCTGGGCGTTGCAGCCGCGCTTGCGCTCAAACCACCGCCGGACCGCGCACCGTGGTGCGATACATCCGTCGCGGCAGCGGATCGTAATCGAAGGTTGCCTTGTGCTGTACGGCGACGTTGTCCCACATCAGCAGGTCGCCCGGGCGCCAGCTGTGCCCGTAGACGAATTCGGGCTGGGCGATGTGCGCATACAGCTCGGCGAGCAACGCATCGCTCTCGGCGCGCGGCATGCCGGCCAGGTGCGAGGTGTGGCCCTCGTTGACGAACAGGCAATTGCGCCCGGTCACGGGGTGCACGCGAACGACCGGCACTTCCATGTCGGGGACGCTGGCGAGTTGTTCGGGCGTGGGCGCGAACTCCTGCACGGTGCGGATGCCGCGGCGCATGTCCTCCTGCTGTGCGGCGTAGTTCTTGAGGCGGTATTCGCGATAGCTGTGGACATTGCGCCAGCGCCCGACCCGCGCCTTCATTGCAGGCGAGAGCGCATCATAAGCGGTCGGCGTGCTCGCGAAATAGGTGTTGCCCAGCGCGACGCCGTCCTTCACGGGGACCTCGATGGCGTACAGCGCCGAGAGCAGGCTCGGCTCGCGCTTGTACGACAGATCGCTGTGCCAGTAGCGGCCGGCATCCTGGGCGCCGATCGCTTTTCCGCTCGCATCCAGCTGGTTCGACAGGATGAGAATCTCGTCGTGGTCGGCCAGGCGGCTTTCCTTGCGCACGTGCGCTTCGAGCGGGCCGAAACGGCGGGTGAACGCGATCTGCTGCGCCGGCGTCAGGCGCTGATCGCGGAAGACGACCACTTCGTTGTCGAAGAACGCCTTCGCGACCTGGGCGAAGGTATCGTCGTCGAGCGGGGCGGAGAGGTCGACACCGGAGATTTCGGCGGCGAAGCGCTGGCCGATTCGTTGCACGGAGATCATGGGCTGCGGCTCGGTTGCGGCGGGAGAGCTTTGAAGTATCGCGCCAGGGGACCGCGATGGTCAAACGCACGCAGGCGCGTAGCAGGCCAGCGTTCTTCGGTTCTTACGTGAGCCAACAGGGCGCACGCGCCCGCGAGTCGTATCCGATTCCGGAGTCGTATCCGATTCCAGACGCGATACGCCCGCGAACGCACGGCTTCAGCGCCCGCCCGCCTGGCTCAGTCCGAACGCTTCCGCCACCCGGTTCATGTAGGCGAAGAACGCGGTGACGTGCACGGTCGCGACGATCTGCGGATCGGTCCAGCCGTGTGCGCGCAAGCCCGCGATGTCGGCTTCGGTCATCTCGCCCGGATTGCGGCTCAGCTTCCAGGCGTAGTCGAGGAGCGCGCGTTCCTTCGAGGACAATCCGGCCTGGCCGTAGTCGCGCAAGATCGCCTCGGCGAACGCCGCGTCGCCGGTCACCTCCGCCAGCAGCCTCGCATGCGCGGGCCCGCCGAACTTCGACCCATTGGCAACGCCCGCCACGGTGGCGATCATCTCGGCCAGCCGCCGGTCGATGGAACGGCAGGCATAGTTGTCGTCCGGATAGAACCAGGCGAAACCTTCGACCACCAGCGGCTCGCCTGCCATCACCGAGCGTATCGTCGGAACGCGCCCGCCGCGCGTGGCGAGAATCTTGTCGTAAGCTCGCTTCAGATCGCCGGTGGCTTCTTCCGCGGGTGAGATTCCGATCCAGGGTGCGTTCGGCATGGGGCGATCACTCCAATCTGCGTTATGCTGAACGGCCATTGTAGTCAGTATGTGGAAGCTCCCCTCCCCCTGGGGGTGGGGGGAGAGGGAAGTCGGAGCACGACGCATGTTTTCCCTCACCCTCGATCCCTCTCCCGGAGGGAGAGGGAAGACAAGCCACCCATTGGGACAAACAAGGGGTAAGGGGTGAGGGAATGAGCATGTCAGGTGCTTACAAAAGATCGACAGGAGGAGGAATGTCCGTAGTTCGATGGCAATGTGCGTTGATGGCCGGCTGCTGCGCCGGGTCGGGCGCACTCGCGGCAGCCGACGCCGTGCAGTTTTATCCGCAGCGGCCGGTTCGGATCGTCGTCAACGTGAGCGCGGGCGGCGGGGTCGACACCACGGCACGCGTCGTCGCTCAGCAACTCAATTCGGTATTCAAGCAGCCGGTCGTGGTCGACAACCGAACCGGCGCGGGCGGCACGATCGGCATCAACCTGGTGGCCAAGGCGGCACCCGACGGCTACACGCTGCTGGTGTGCAGCAGCGGCATCGTCACCAATGCCGCGTACAAACCGCAGAACTACGATCCGGTGCGCGATTTCCAGCCGGTCAGCAATCTCACGGCGACCCCTTACATCGTCGTGGTGTCGCCTTCGCTTCCGGTGCATTCGGTGAAGGAGCTCATCGCACTGGCCAAAGCCAAACCGGGCATCGTCACCTACGCGACTTCGGGCGTCGGCGCCATCACGCATTTCGGCGCGTCGCTGCTGCCGCTGCTCACCGAAACGCGCATGGTGATGATCCCTTACAAGGGCGTGGCGGATGCCTATCCGGCGGTGGCGAGCGGCGAGGTGAACTGGATGATCGGCGCCACGATTTCTTCCATGCCGCTGGTCAAGGCGGGGCGCCTGCGCGCGATTGCGATCACGTCGGCACAGCGCAGCAAAGCGCTGCCCGATCTGCCGACCGTGGCCGAGAGCGGCGTGCCGGGCTACGAGGTGCTCGGATGGTTCGGCATGTTCGCACCCGCAGGCACGCCGATGGCGATCGTCGAGAAGCTCAATGCGGAGGTGAAGCGCGGGCTCGCGCGCTCCGACTTCGTGCGCATGGCGACGACGCAGGGCACCGAGATCCTGGCGAGCTCACCGGAGGAGCTCGCGCGCGTGGTCAAGACCGAGGTGAACGTCTGGGGCAAGGTGGCAAGCAGCCTCAAGTCCGAGCAGTAGCCGCAACGCGCGAATGGCACGTTCCGCCACGACCGAAACCGTCCGACGAGAGCGCAAGCGATGAGCGACTGGAGCAAGGTGACCCGTCCCATTCCCGTGCCGAACGAATGGACCCGTCCGTTCTGGGAAGCGGCCAAGCGCGGCGAGCTGGCATTGCAGCGCTGTCAGCGCTGCGGGCACTTCCAGCATCCGCCCTACGCCACCTGCGTCAACTGCATATCGACCGAGCTCGCGTTCGAGCCCGTGCGCGGGCAGGGCGCGATCTACGCGTACACGATCATGTACCACACCGGGGACAAGCGTTTCGCGCCCGCGGTGCCCTACGCGAGCATCATCGTCGAGCTCGACGACGCGCCCGACGCCTTTCTCGCCGGCAATCTGCTCGATGCGCCGTACACCGAAGCGAAGGTCGGCCGCCGGGTCGAGGTGGTGTTCGAGCCTCTGAACGACGAGATCACGCTGCCGCAGTTCCGGCTGGCGGGCGATTCGCCTCGGAATTAGCGAGCTATCGCCCGATGGCTGACCGCTCGCTCCCTCACCCCCAACCCCTCTCCCAAAGGGAGAGGGGAGCGTCGTGCGGAAAGCGGCTTGTCAGCCACTTTCCGGCTCATCAATAGGGAACGATCATGTGGGAGAACCGCTGCAAGGTTGCCGTGAGCGGCATGGGCTATTCGAAAGTCACGCGATCGGCCGATGTGCCGCTGGCGGCACATGCGCTGGCGGCGGTCAAAGGCGCGGTCGAGGACTCCGGCCTTACGCTGGCCGACATCGACGGGCTCGCCACCTATCCCGAGCTGCCGGCGACGGGGCACGCCGAAGTCGACGGCATCTCGGTCGTGTCGGTCAACTGCATGATGGCGATGCTCGCGCTGCCGAATCTCGCCTGGCATATCCAGACCGGGTCGGTCAATATCGGCGGTGCGGTCCAGCAGGCCGTCAATGCGCTGCTCGCTGGGGTGTGCAAATACGCGGTGGTCTGGCGCGCGATGCACAACCCCAAGGGCACCTATCAGAACCTTCCGGGCATGCAGGCTCAGGGCGCAACCCAGTTCACCGCACCCTATGGGTTCGGCGGCCCGGGCCAGGGCATGGCGGTCGCCTACACGCGCTGGCTGGAGCGGCACAATCAGAGCCGCGAGAAGATGGCGACACTCGCCGTGACCCAGCGCCGCCACGCACACATGAATCCGCATGCGTTCTTCTACCAGATTCCGCTGACGCGCGAGGACTACCTGAATTCGCGCATGGTGGCCTATCCGTTCTGCCTGTACGACTGCGATCTTCCGGTGCAGGGCGCGGTCGCGATCGTGCTCACGACCGCCGAGCGTGCGCGCGATCTGAAGCCCCGGCCCGCGTATCTCGCGGGCTACGGCCAGCGCCTGCACTTCGAAGTGGCGGGTCGCATCGGCAGCCTCGCCGACTACATGCTGGGCGGGCGCAGCTCCGCGCAGCTCACCTGGGAGCGCTCCGGCTTCGGTCCCAAGGACGTCGACGTTGCGCAGATCTACGACGGGTTCTCGGCTTCCGTCATCTACGGGCTCGAGTCGTACGGCTTCTGCAAGGAAGGCGAGGCGCTCGACTTCATACAGGATGGCCGCATCGAGCTCGACGGCGAGCTGCCGCTCAATACCTTCGGCGGCAGCCTCGGCACCGGCCGCATCCACGGGCTTTGGCATATCATCGAGGGCGCGCTGCAGGCTGCGGGCCGCGCGGGCGAGCGGCAGGTGAAGGACGCGAACGTCTCCTTCGTCGGCGCGAGCGCTCCGATCGTGACCGGGACCACGTTCATCTTCGCGAGGGAGCCGTACTGACTGAAGCGACGTCGTTCCCGCTCCGGATAGAATCCCTCGTAGACTGCGACGTGAGCCGGGAATCGATGCCAGAGTATTCTGATTTCCGAATCCTGATTCGCCCGACGCCGCCGTTCTCTCTGTATTGCAAGGAGGCTTCATGCTGATCGTCGACTCGCAGATCCACATCTGGCAGAACGGCAAGATGAGCGCGCACCATCGCCAGGTGCCGACCTATTCGATCGACGATGCGCTCGCGGAGATGCGTGAAGCCGGCGTCGATTGCGCCGTCATCCATCCGCCGAGCAGCCTGGGCGAGGCCGTCAATGCATATGCCGTCGAAGCGGTGCGGCTGCATCCGAACAAGTTCTGCATCCTCGGCCATTTCGATTTGCAGAGCCTGGAGCGCGAGCGCATCGTCGCCAACTGGCGGCAGCGGCCGGGCATGCTCGGCTTTCGCTTCACCTTCAACCAACCGCACGAGAAGGCGCGGTGGACCGACGGCTCGCTCGACTGGTTCTGGCCCGCGTGCGAGAAGGAGGAGCTGCGGGTCGGCTTGCTCGCGGGCGGCGACAACATGGCCGCGCTGGCGAAGATCGCCGAGCGCCATCCGGGGCTGAAGCTCCATATCGATCACCTTGGGCGCGGCGGCGGCGGGCGCGGCGTCAAGGACGACGCGGTGTTCGCGAATCTGGACGCCATGCTGGCGCTGGCGAAGCATCCCAATATCGCCGTGAAGATGTCGGGCGCCCCGAGCTATTCGTCCGACCCGTATCCCTACAAGAACATTCACAAGCACTTGCAACGGATCTTCGAGGCATTCGGGCCCGACCGCTGTTTCTGGGGAACGGACATCACGCGCATGCCCTGCACGTACCGGCAGTGCGTGACGATGTTCACCGAGGAGCTGCCGTGGCTCAAGGGCCGCGACCTGGAGCGGGTGATGGGCGGGGCGGTGGTGGATTGGCTCGGCTGGAAGCGCCCGGCGCAAGCCTGAGCCGGATGCATTGATGCTTGCGTCACGAACGCAGCGCGGAGAGCAAGAGTTTCCCCTCCTGACAAGGAAGGGCGGGACGCGACTGAGTCGCGGACGGGGTGGTCCAGCTTTACTCGACTAACATTGCAACGAAGGAGCACGCCATGCCAACCCTCGAACACAACGGCGCTTCGATCTATT